>JBKPQI010000031.1:0-3734 GCA_046733975.1 Verrucomicrobiota bacterium | reverse complement strand
TTTCTCGAACCGAAACCCGGCATTCCGCCGTCGCCATCACATCTGGCGGAAGTGATCACACAAATGAAGGCCCAGAAAGTTAAAGCAATTCTCGTCGAACCGTATCACGATCGAAAAATCGCCGAGCGTGTAGCCGATGCCACCGGCGCCAAGGTTGTCGACTTCGCTCAATACCCCGGCGCACTCCCCAACACCGACACCTACATCAAGCTCATCGATGCACTCGTGTCGCGACTCGCCGCCGCGTTGAAATGAGAGCGCGCGGTAACTCAGGGGATTCGGGTAGCGCACGCGTCACGCGTGTTGGCAATCGCGTCTCGCGATCGCGGACTTTCCTTAAAACAGCTAAACAGCTCTGCAATTCCCGTAGTCAGGAAATACTGTTTCAGCGTGACGCCGAAACCAACACGCGAGACGCGTGCGCTACCCAATCCCCTGTGTCCGCCGTGTTACAGTTATGTTTGAGGTGATGTTCTGGCCCATCGTGGCCTGCATCCTCTTGCCGTGGCTGCTCGTTTACCTCGGACTCCACGTCGTGCAACGCGGCATCATCTTTGTCGACATCGCCATGGCGCAAATGGCGTCACTTGGGATTTGCGTGGCCCTGCTCTTCCGGTTCGATCTTCACGGCTGGATCACTTTCCTCATCGCGCTAACTTTCACGATTCTCGGCGCCGGAATTTTTTCGTTCACCGGAAAACGAGCCAGCAAAATTCCGCAGGAAGCGATCATCGGCATCGCTTACGTCGTGGCCGCGGCCACGGCGGTGCTGTTGCTCAGCCGCGCTGCGGAAGGCGACGAAGAAATCAAACAAATGCTGGTCGGCAATATTCTTCTCGTCACGCCGGCGGAAGTCTGGAAATGCTTCGGCCTTTTTGTTGCGGTGGGGGTTTTCCATCTGGCAATGCGCAGGAATTTTCTCATCGTCTCGTTTGATCGCGATCGCGCTTACCAGCAGGGCCTGCGGGTACGCTGGTGGGATTTTTTCTTTTACGCCAGCTTCGGTTTGGTGGTGACCATCTTCGTCCGTATCGCTGGGGTGCTTCTGGTATTCAGCTACCTGATTGTGCCGGCCGTTTGCGGGATCAATCTCGCCCGCACCATTCGGGCGCGACTGCTTTGGGGATGGATCATCGCCACGATCGGCGGAATCGGTGGGTTGTTCTGGTCCTTCTACGGTGATTTACCTTCCGGCGCGGCGATCGTCTGCACCTTCGGCGCCTTGCTGATTGCGGTCACGGTCATCGGTCTGTTGCTTCAGCAGAATTCCAGTGGGGACAGCGGACGCTACAAGGCCGAGACTTAACGATCCACCCATCAAGCGCTGCAGCGTGGGCTATCATCAGCCCATTCAATAACGAAACGCGAGGAGTGGTGCGCTTCGTCGAAATCGCCGCTACCCTGCTGCGTGTGTTCGGCTCATAATCTCGCCGTCAAACTCCGCCGGCAAAATTCCGATCATCGGCGAGCGGCTGCGACATGGATGCAAAAATAATTATCTGGCAGGTAATCGCAGCTTACGCCTTCGCGCTTGGCGGTGGGATTCTCAGCGCTTCTCTCCCTTTATCACACAAACCACTCTGCGCGTTGATCAGTTTTGCCGCCGGCACTCTGCTTGGAGTTACTTTTTTTTCCATCCTGCCGGAAAGTCTCGGCATTAATGCATGGTGGATGGTCGTGATTGCGCTCGCGACGGGCTACGCCCTCTTTTTTTTCATCAGCAAATTCGTACACCACGTCTGCCCGGCGTGCGCCGCGAGCCACTTTGACGAAGATGCCGCGCGTAGGTTCAGCCAAATCGCGACTGCACTGATTGTCGCCCTGTCGATTCACAGCGTAACGGATGGAATTGCGCTCGGAATTGGGCGCGAAATTCACGTCGCCAGCGCTGCCAACTGGTCGCTCTTCGTCGCTCTTTGCATTCATAAATTTCCGGAGGGGTTCGCCCTGGGCAGCCTGTTGGCCGGCTCCGGCTTCCCACGTCTCGTGGCGCTCAGCTGGGTCGCGGCAGTGGAAGCAGCCACACTCTTCGGCGGAGCGATCGGGTTTTTCTTTCTCGCGACCACGTCGATCTTCTGGCTCGGTTTGCTTATGGCGCACGTCGGTGGCGGCTTTTTCTATCTCGCCGCGCATGCCGTTCTCGGAGAAATGGTGCGGCACGGAAAACGATTGGTGATAACGAGCTTTTGCGCCGGTGTTGCGCTCATCGGAATTCTCAACATTTGCTTGAGAACGCTCACTTCTTAGCCATTAGCATTCTCTTCCGTGCATTCGTTTCATTACCGGGACGGCAAACTTTACTGCGAAGAGGTAGATCTTACGCCAGCAGCGGAAAAGCTTGGCACACCGCTGTATATATATAGTACGGCGACCATCCTCGATCATTACGCCCGGCTCGATGCCGCCCTCGCGCCGCTCGATCACCTCGTTTGCTACGCGGTCAAAGCCAACTCGAACCGCGCCATCTTGACATTGCTCGCCAATGCCGGCGCCGGCTTCGACATCGTCTCCGGCGGCGAATTGTTCCGGGCCCTCAAAGCCGGCGCCGACCCGACGAAATGCACTTTTGCCGGGGTCGGCAAAACGCGTGAGGAAATTAATTACGCTCTCGAACAGCGGGTTTATTCCTTCAATGTCGAGAGCGAGGCCGAGCTCGAGTACATCGACGACATTGCATCAGCCAAAGGCAAGAGCGGACCGATCGCATTGCGCGTAAATCCCGATGTTGCGGCAGAAACGCACGCCTACATCTCGACCGGCAAGAGTGAGAACAAATTCGGGATCGCTCTGGAACGCGTCCCGGAGATTTATGAGCGCGCCAGCAAAATGCGCGGCATCGCTATTCGCGGCATTCAGATGCATATCGGCTCACAAATCACTGAAGCGAAACCATTCGCGGCCGCGATCGCAAAAGCCGCGCCAATCGTGCGTGAGCTGAAATCCAAATACCAAATACAGTTTTTCAGTATCGGCGGTGGTATGGGCATCATCTATCGCCGCGCCCTCGAGAGCGGCTCAGGTAAATGGTGGCACGACCACGGTGGCGAACCATCCGCTTTTAGTATCCGCGATTATGCCGACGCGATCGTGCCGCCGTTGCGCGAACTCGGCATTCGCATTCTGGTCGAGCCGGGCCGCTTCCTTGTCGGCAACGCCGGCGTGTTGCTCACACGCGTTCTTTATCTCAAAGAAACGGCGCAGAAAAAATTCGCCATTGTCGATGCCGGAATGAATGACCTGATCAGGCCGGCGCTTTACCAGAGCTATCATGAGATCGTTCCGGTGATCGATCCTGGTTGTGCTCGGGATGCCATGATCAAACCGCAAAAAATCGATATCGTGGGGCCAGTATGTGAGAGCGGCGATTTCTTGGCGCAGGACAGAGAAATGCCCGAACTGCATCCCGGCGATTTGCTGGCGGTAATGAGCGCTGGCGCCTACGGATTCACCATGGCAAGCAACTACAATTCGCGCCCGTTACCGGCTGAGGCATTAGTGCGCGACGACAAATTATCACTGGTTCGAAATCGGCAGACGGTCGACGAATTGATCCGCGACGAAGTCGACATGTAAACACCGCTGTGATTTGTTCGGGGTTCGAATCGCCGGCTATTGTGTCGGCAGAGGTGGCAATTCAACATTGAGCAGCCGCGCTGTCGGCAGGAGCGTCGGACATTTCGTCACATATTCAGCGAGTCGATGGTCACGACATTCCTCCCAGTCAAGGAATGAGT
>JBKPQI010000030.1:0-8059 GCA_046733975.1 Verrucomicrobiota bacterium | reverse complement strand
CTCCTGAGTGGATAACTCGGGGTGGGTGTGAATGTCCTTGTAAATAGTCAGTAGTGACGGCAGCTCCGCATTTGCCAGTTGCTGCGGAGTTTGCTGCGCGAAACATGCGGGGGGCAGGGCGATTAAAATCGCCAGGCAGAGTCGAAGGTTCATTAGCTCATCTTATAATGGAGCGCCCAGCTCTGCGAGCCCGACCTCGCGCTGACTGCTTTGTGCTCGCCTTTTCTGTCATGTCGAGCGTCAGTCGAGACATCTCTAATCTTTTCTGGATTAAGTTAGAGATTCACGACTGACGCTCGGACTGACAAAGGAATAATGCTTCCGGCGACTTCGCCCGCGACGATTCCGCAACGATGCGCTACTATGACCGCTCATGATGATCAGCCTGCCTGATGGAATTGAACTACGCGGCGAACTCGCTCCCGGATTCGATCAAATTTTGACGCGTGATGCATTGGCGCTGGTTGCGAAACTTCAACGCGAGCTCGGGAATCGTCGGGCCGAGTGTTTAAAGCGCCGCCAGGAGCGTCAAACTGCACTGGATGCCGGCGAATCGCTCGATTTTCTCAGCGACACAAAGAACATTCGCGATGGCGATTGGACCTGCGCATCAATTCCGGCCGATCTGCGGGACCGTCGGGTCGAGATTACCGGGCCAACTGATCGCAAAATGGTCATCAACGCGCTCAACTCCGGTGCGAAAATGTTCATGGCGGATTTCGAGGATGCGAATTCGCCAACGTGGCACAACATGATAGACGGCCAGATCAACCTTCGCGATGCCATCCGCCGCACCATTAGCTTTAGCAGTCCAGAAGGAAAAGAATACAAATTGGGCCAACAGCTTGCCACCTTGCTCGTCAGACCGCGCGGCTGGCATTTGATGGAAAAGCACATGTTTGTCGACGGGCAGCCGGTCGCCGGTGGTTTGTTCGACTTCGGTCTCTATTTCTTCCACAACGCGCGCGAGCTGCTCGATCGCGGCAGCGGTCCGTATTTTTATTTGCCGAAAATGGAGAGCCATGTGGAGGCGCGGATTTGGAACGACGCTTTCAATATTGCGCAGGACGAGCTTGGCATTCCACGTGGCACGATTCGCGCCACTGTTCTCATCGAAACCATTCCGGCCGCGTTTGAGATGGACGAAATCCTCTACGAATTGCGTGACCACTCCGCCGGCCTGAATTGCGGACGGTGGGATTACATTTTTTCCTGTATCAAAAAGTTTCGAAACAGGCCGGATTTCGTGTTGGCTGACCGCGCTCTGATCACGATGACGACGCATTTCATGCATTCCTACTCGCTGCTTTGCATCAAAACCTGTCACCGGCGGAACACCTTCGCGATGGGTGGAATGGCAGCCTTCATTCCGGTGAAAGATGATCCCGCGAAAAACGAGCAGGCCTTCGCCAATGTTCGCGCGGACAAGGAACGCGAAGCCAACGACGGTCATGACGGCACCTGGGTGGCGCACCCGGGGATGGTGCAACTGGCGACCGAAGCATTCGATGCCGTGATGCCGCAGCCGAATCAAATTAATCGCAAACGAGAGGACGTTGAGGTAACGGCGCGCGATCTGCTTGATTTTCGGCCAAGTGAACCAATCACCGAAGCCGGGTTGCGCCAAAACGTGAGTGTCGGAGTGCAATACCTGGAAGCATGGTTGCGTGGCCGCGGCGCCGTGCCGCTCTTCAATTTGATGGAAGACGCCGCCACCGCCGAAATTTCGCGCGCGCAGGTATGGCAATGGATCCGAAATTCGCGCGGTGTTCTGGATGATGGACGCAAGGTGACAAAGGACTTGTTCCGCAGCGTGCTGAAGGAAGAGCTGGCAAACGTAAGAGCACCTGCGAACAACCGGCTCGACGCCGCCGCCGAGTTGTTTTCTAAAATCACCACTGATGATCAATTTATCGAATTTCTCACTCTGCCTGCCTATGGCGAATTGGACTGATGTGACCGCACAGCGTCAGAGGCTGGGTAGCGCACGCGTCTCCCGTGTTGGTTTCGGCGTCCCGCCAAAACAATCGTTCCTGAAACTGACCGCGTTGGTAAAAGTCCGCGATGACGAGACGCTATCGCCAACACCCGACACGCGTGCGCTACCCGGATTCGCTCGCGACGCCAAATAAGATGGATACATCTCACCGCAGCATTTCGCGTTCGGGTCATTTTTCGATACCGCTTGGGGGTGCGCTAAATCTGGAGAGATACGCGCTGTCGTGTAAAATCGGCCGGTGTGTATGAATAGGGAAGCCACACCGAATTGGTCGAACAATCCACGCTGGCGTGGAATCGAACGCACCTACTCGGCAAACGATGTCCGTCGACTGCAAGGAAGCCTCGTCGTCGAGCACACCTGGGCACGGCGTGGTGCGGAAAAGTTGTGGGACTTGCTTCACAGCGAGAAATACGTCGCGGCCCTCGGTGCGCTGAGTGGCAATCAGGCTGTCCAGCAGGTTCGCGCTGGATTGAAGGCGATTTATCTCAGCGGCTGGCAGGTAGCGGCGGACGCAAATCTCGCCGGCCATATGTATCCTGACCAAAGTTTGTATCCGGCAAACAGCGTTCCGGCCGTAGTCAGGCGCGTCAATCAGGCGTTGCAGCGCGCCGATCAAATCGCGCACGCCGAAGGAAAAAACGAGATCGACTGGTTCGTTCCTGTCGTTGCCGACGCCGAAGCTGGTTTCGGCGGACCGCTCAATGTCTTCGAATTAATCAAAGCGATGATCGAAGCCGGTGCTGCTGGTGTTCATGTAGAAGATCAGCTCGCGAGCGAGAAAAAATGCGGACACATGGGTGGCAAAGTCCTTGTTCCCACCGCGACCGCCATTCGCAATCTTACGGCTGCTCGCCTCGCCGCCGATGTCTCCGATGTGCCGACCATTCTCATAGCGCGCACCGATGCGGGCGGCGCCGCGCTTCTCACCAGCGATGTCGATGAGCGGGATCATGAGTTTCTGACTGGTGAACGTACGAGCGAAGGATTTTTTCGTGTCCGGCCGGGGATCAATCAGGCGATCGCCCGTGGTCTGAGCTATGCGCCCTATGCCGACATGCTGTGGTTTGAAACATCGACGCCGGATATCGATGAAGCGAAGAAGTTTGCCGAAAGCGTACACGCAAAATTTCCGGGCAAATTATTCGCTTACAACTGTTCACCCTCATTTAATTGGAAAGCGAAACTGGATTCCGCCACCATCGCGCGGTTTCAACGCGACCTGGGCGAGATGGGTTACAAATTTCAGTTCGTCACCCTCGCCGGTTTTCACACCCTTAACTACAGCATGTTCAAACTCGCGCGCGGCTATCGCGACCACGGCATGGCTGCGTACTCGGAATTGCAGCAATCAGAGTTCGCGGCCGAGTCCGAAGGATACAGTGCGACGAAACATCAACGCGAAGTTGGCACTGGTTACTTTGATGAAGTTGCAAAAGTGATCGCAGGCGGCGAAACCTCAACCGCCGCGCTCACCGGCTCGACCGAGCAGGAGCAGTTTTAAGGAGAGCTGACTCTCCGTAGCCATCGCGCTATTGGCGACGCGCGCTTCCCGCAGGGAAGCGGATACAGCTGGAGGGATTCGCTCCCACGCATCCCAACCCCGGCGGGGCTTTTAAGATTAGCCGGCGGTGCAAACCACCCCATGAAAATCGAAAATATCCAAGCCAGGAAGACGAGCTCCAACAACTCTGCGCTTCAATATCTAGCGCCAAAGACGCTATTCACAACAGCTTGGGGTAACGCCTTAGGAACTTGCCGACAACAAAACACGCCCTTTGAATCGGGCCTTCAGCGCTGATATTTGTATTGGAATAAGTCCCCGGGACGATACCACGCTTTCATTGAAACAGCGCCGTGGGCGCTAATCTAAACTATCTCGTGTCCACTGACCCCGCCTCCCTGACCGACAGCCGTCTCGCTGCGCTTTGCGCGGAAGCGGCGCGGGACGCGTTCGTCGAGTATGAACGCCATTTCGACGAGATCACGCGGCGGGCGCGCGATCGCTTTCTTGCCCGCGACTGGCAGGGCAGTTTCGATGATTCGCGCGAACGGCTCCGGCTCTATTCTCTCATCCTCGACAGTCTGACACATCGAACCCGCCAATTGCTAGTCGATCGCTTAAATGATCGCTCGGTCTGGAGCGCGACCAAGGCAGCTTATTCCGCATTGATTGCGAAGTCTGATCGTTGGGAAATTGCCGAAAGCTTCTTCAATTCGCTGACCCGCCGCGTTTTCGCGACCGAGGGTGTAAACCAAGCCATCGAGTTCGTCGATACAGATTTCGACGCATCCGGTGGTGATCAACACGACATCGCGCGTGCCTACTCCGGCGGAACGCTGGCGAAGGTACTGTGTGAGTTGCTCACCGATGAGCGCGTGGGCGGATTCGCGCTCGAACATTGGAGTAATCTGCACGAAACGGTGGAGTTGGCAGCCAAACGTCTTGACGCCGCCCTGCCTGGCGCCACCGCAGTTGAAATCGTCGGCGCCATATTTTATCGCGGGCGCGGCGCCTATATCATCGGTCGCGCATTTCAGCGCGATACCTCAATCCCAATCGCTTTCGCCCTCTTTCATCGGGATGAACGTGGGATCGTACTCGATGCACTGCTCATTGGCGAAGCTGACCTCGCCATTCTTTTTTCTTTTACCCGCGCTTACTTTCGCGTCGATGCGTCGTGCCCGTTCGCCTTGGTGCGGTGGCTGCGCGATTTGATGCCGGGCAAACGATTGGCCGATCTCTACAACGCCATCGGTTACAACCGCCACGCCAAAACCGAATTCTACCGCGATTTCGTCCGCCAACTCCAGAATTCCGGTGATCATTTCATCCAGGCCGAAGGCACGCGTGGCATGGTCATGATCGTGTTCACCCTGCCGAGCTATGATGTCGTCTTTAAACTGATCCGCGACCACTTCGATCAACCCAAGGACAGCGATCGCAGGGATGTCATGCGACGCTACAAACTTGTTTTCGAGCACGATCGTGCCGGAAGATTGATCGAGGCGCATGAGTTCGAGCACCTGCGCATTCCACGGAATCGATTTGATCCGGTATTGCTGGAGGAATTGTTGCGCGACGCCGCCAGCATCGTGCGCATCGAAGGCGAGGACGTCATCATCGGTCATGCCTACGTTGAGCGGCGCGTGCGGCCGTTGAATCTGTTTTTCCGCCAAGCCGACGAAGCCGCCGCCATCGCCGCCGCTTGCGATTACGCCAAAGCAATCAAGGATCTGGCGGCTTCAAACATTTTCCCCGGCGATCTACTGACCAAGAATTTCGGGCTGACTCGGCGCGATCGCGTGGTGTTTTATGACTACGACGAACTCTGTTTCCTGACCGACTGCAATTTTCGCGAACTGCCGCAATCAAAGAGCTACGAGGAGGAGATTTCGGCAGAACCGTGGTTTTCGGTGCGAGTGAACGACATTTTCCCGGAAGAGTTCTCGCGTTTTCTCTTCTTTCCCCGCGCCGCCTGCGACGAGCTCATGAAACAACACGGCGACTTGTTTGGTCCAAAATTCTGGCGCGAGATGCAGGAAACAATTCGCGCCGGCGAATTGCCGGAAGTTCTGCCCTATGCGCCGGAGCGGCGACTTCGTTGAACCGCGAATCACGCGGGTTTCACGGATTTCTTTAACACAAGCAAACGAAGAAAACGAACGTGGCAGCTTTCTCGGAAAGAAGCTTGTTCTATTCGCCGCTCGCGAGAGGATTCGGAGTTATCTCCTGTTGAGGTAGGAAAGTTCGCGTCTCCCCGCACCGTAGTTCAGAGAAGGCCGGTGTATCAGCGGTTAATCACCTCATAACGGAGCGCCACCATGCCGCTCTTGTAGGCTTTCACCTCCGCCAGGTGCAGCACCACAGTTCGGTCGAGCTTGTCGAAGAATGATATCCCGTCACCAATCAAAATCGGCAGGATCGAATAACGAATTTCGTCGGCCAGGCCAAGGCTAAGGCACTCGGCGGAGACGATACCACCTCCAACAAACCAGATGGAGCCAAACATCGGCCGGAGACGCTCATTAAGCAGCTGCGCGAGATCACCTGAATAGAATTCAACGGTGTCGCGCATCCGCGGCAGCTCGCGACGAGTGAGAACAAAGTTTGGTTTATCGCCGTACGCCCATCCCAACCCTTTGGCCTCAAACCTCAACGCGGTCTCATATGTCCGCGACCCCATGACGTAACAGTCGATCGTTTTGAGGAACGCTTCGACGAACTCGGTATCCATCGTATCTCCGCCGGCGAATTCATCTGATGTCTCCATCCAGTCGACACTCCCGTCCTTGCGAGCGATAAATCCGTCGAGGCTCGCCACCATGTGGATCGTTACGCGAGAGTTACTTTTTGCCACCAGGAGTTTAATTTTGCGGCAATGGACGAAAGGGGCAAGATGCTCAGCGATCTGCCGAAATCGTTAACTGCGTGATCGACTCCCGACCAGCCAATCTCAGTCCTATTGCACGACTCAGAGCATGCGCGTGAACAGACCTGCGAATTACGGGCCATGGTTGGTGGGGCTTGGAGCGGCATTGTGGGGGACGGAGAGCGCATGGCGCATCCCGCTGAATGACTTCTTCGATGCGTCCGTGATCGTTTTTTGGGAGCATGTGCTCATCTTCATTGGCTTTCTGCCCTTGCTCCTCTATCAGGCTCGCGAGCTACCAAAGGTCGATGGCCGGACGTGGGGATTTCTGATTTTCTCGGGGTTCGCGGGTTCGGCGGTCGGCACAATTTTTTTCACTCTCGCGTTGAAGGAAGGTAACCCCACGGTGGTGAACGTGATTTTGAACATCCAGCCGGTCATCTCCACCCTCGGCGGTTTTTTGCTTTTCCATGACCGGCTGACGCCGCGCTTTTTTCTTTATGCTGCCATCGCGGTGGCGGCGGGAATATGTCTTTCGGTCGAACACCCGGAATTAATCGGTGTCTCGTTAGCTCAGGCTGGTCTGAATCTTGGCACTGGTTACGCCTTGATTTGCGCGATTTTCTGGGGCCTATCAACGGTCGCAGGCCGCGGTGTCATGATCGGCATGTCGCTGCAACTCGCTTCCAGCTTGCGCATTGTTGTTGGACTTATCTGCATGACATTCATTCTGCTTTTTCGTGGCCAGCTTAATTCCGCTGCGCTTTGGCCTGCTGCGGCGCAATCGCATTCCGGCACCGCAATTATCGCTTTGCTTCTCCTCGCCTCGATCTCCGGCGGTATTCCATTGCTCATCTATTTCGAAGGTTTGCGGCTGACCCGCGCTTCGACTGCCGGCTACTTTGAAATGATGCAAACGCTGGCCGCGGTTTGCATCACGTGGGGTTTCTTTCACGCCGCGCTTCATCCGCATCAAATAATCGCCGCGCTGGTTCTGATGGCGGCAGTGGCGATGATACAGTACGTGCAGCGGGAGGGTGATCGCGGCTTTGGCGCCGTCACAACGGCCACGCTCAATGCCCAATGAGAGCGGACGGGTGCGCTAGCGCTGGAAGTTGTACGGCAAGCGCGTCACTTGCCTGATCGGATTGGGAGGCGACGCGCCCGCGCTACAACTGCTCTTTGTCATCCGGAGCGAAGTCGAGGGATCCCGTTGCGTTACCTGCAAGACTTCATGTCGGGATCCCTCGACTTCACTCGGGATGACAAAAGGCGTTACCTCGCGGATTCTCTAGGTTCCCATGGCTTTCGAGGATAACGAGCTCCTTTTCGGCGCGGACAAGACCGCCCGCATCGTTGCAATTGAGCTCGGCGAGACCGGAACGGTGCGCGTTTACCGGCGTGGAAAAGACGGGGGCACGACCGTCGATGTCGAGCCATTTCATCCGTTCGTCTGGACGGATGGCGACGTGGCCGATCTCGGCCTGGAGAATTCACAGAAACTCGCCGGTGATTTGAAATACAACTGGCTGGTGACAGTCGATAGCTGGAAAGAGCTGATCGCGCTGCGCAACGGGCTGAAAAAAGCCGGTCGCAATTTCTTTGCCCTGAACGATCCGGTGCAACATTACCTCAGCGGAACTGGGCGCACACTGTTTAAGCAGTTGCCTTTCGAAGAACTGAAACG
>JBKPQI010000029.1:0-5152 GCA_046733975.1 Verrucomicrobiota bacterium | reverse complement strand
AGGTTGCATCTGCCGATCGGCAGTGGCGCCAGTAATTCCGAGCCGACGTTGGCTTCCCGCCGACGTCTCGAGGTGGGCAACAAGCTCAGTAGCTTTCCCCAGTCCCTGCAGAATGCGCTGTTGGTGGATCGAGCAGTCCCTGGCTCGATGTTAAAGCAAGGCGGCGAAGCCGCATTATTTTCACCATCCGCCCGATGCCGGACAGGCGTGGACGTAGCAGCCGATCCACCTGCCAGATGAGTCGCACGAGCATTGTTGCGGTCATCGTTTTCGTGGCGGCGCTGGGATATCTTTTCAGTCTGGGCGCGGGCGGCACCCGCAAACTGCAGGCAAACATCTATCAATTCCTCGCCCCATTCCTCAGTTCGGGCGCGGGAATACAAAAGCAAATCACTTCGGTGCGGAGCAACTTGAAGTCGCTGGATGATTTGCAGGCCGAAAATAATTCGTTACGGATAGAGAACCGTTCGCTCAAGGCCACCAATCAGGCACTGCGCGATGTCGAGCATGAGGTCAAGCGCCTCCGACACGCCCTGAATTATCGCGAACGCGACGCGTTTAAACTGGTGCCGGCGGAAGTAGTAGCGCGCGACTCCTCGACCTGGTGGCGAACTCTGACCATTAATCGCGGCAAAGAGGACGGCATTGCGAGCGACATGCCGGTTGTGACCGACGAGGGACTGGTGGGGAAGACGACGACCGTCGGTCCCAACATCACCGTGGTGCTTTTGGTCTCAGATGAAAACTGTCGCGTTGCCACGAATGTCGAAGGCACACGTGAGCAGGGCATCGTTACCGGGGAGCGCATCGCCGGTCAAAGTCCGCTCTTAAATCTCAATTTTTTGTCGAAACAGGCGAACTTGCAGCCGGGTCAGAAGGCCTACACCTCGGGTGTCGGCGGAGTGTTTCCACCAGGCCTACTCATTGGAAGCGTGAAAGAATTCCGGGTCCGGGAATTGGACGGGCAGGCAAAGCTGGTGCCGGCAGCGGATCTAACAAAACTGGAGGACGTCTTCGTCGTCGTCGGGCGCAAATGATTTTCTTTGTCCTTTTGATGGTCCTCGTCTTCATCGCGCAACTCGCGGAGTTTTTCATCCCTCCGCTTGATTGGATGTCGAACGCGCATGTTTACATCACTCCGGTGCTGGTTTTTTACGGGGCGATGGCGTTGCCGTTGCCGCTGCTGTTGGTGCTGGTATTCTGGGCTGGCTTTTTGCTCGACGCGGTGACAGCGCAGATCATTGGGGGTCATGTTGAAATTTCATTCGGCTCGTCAATACTGCTTTACGCTGTTCTCGCGGGAATCATGCATGGGTTGCGGCCGCTTTTTGCGCGTGGGCGCTGGGAAGTGCATTGCATCATGAGTGGTATTTGCACTTCGGCGCTTTTGCTCGGGCAATATTTGATGCTGTCGTTTCGGCGCGGCTCGATTTTTTTTCCGCGGGAAGCCTGGTGGCAGATCGGCGGACCAGGGTTGCTGGCGATGATTATGGCGCCCCTGGTGTTCTGGTCGTTACATTGGCTGGCGCGAGCGACTGCTTACCCGTATCTTCCCCGGCGAGGTCTGGTATGAATCGTCCACGAATCAGTCCGCTCCTGCGGTTGCAATTTCTCGGGTTGCTCATGCTGCTGGGTTTGGGAGCGCTGGCGGCACGGCTCTGGTGGGTCCAGGTCGCGCGCGGTTACGAATGGACAGCGCGTATTCGCGGGAGCTCTGAGGCGACAGTCCGTATTCCGTCCATCCGCGGTGAGATCCGCGACCGGAATGGCGTACCGCTGGTGCAGAACCGGGCCAGTTACGAAGTCGATTTTTATCTGCCCGAGATGGTCAAGGGATATCGGCAACGGTATGGGCAACCACCTCTCGCCGAATATCGCGGTGTCGTGAGCGGGATGCCGAAAGATCTGAAGGAACCAGACATCGTCAAAATCGTGAACAGCGGTGTCGTTCCGCGACTTGATGACCTGGATCTGGCACGCGATTACAACGCCGGTCAGTTGCAGAAACATTATCGAACCAACACGGAAGTGCCGTACACCTACATCAAGGATATCGACTTCTCGACCATGGCGAAATTTTCCGAACACGATGTCGGACTGCCCGGGGTGGACATCGCAATCAAGCCGGTTCGCTCCTACGTCTACGGCGCATTCGCAGCTCACCTGCTGGGATACGTAGGCGCGCCGGATGATATCAATAAGGAGGACGCAAAAAAGTACACATTTTACCAAGGCGACGTCGAGGGGAAATCGAACGTTGAGAAATTAATGGACGAATACCTGCGCGGAAAACCCGGGGTGCGCCATTTGCGCCGGAATGCCAAAGGGCAGATCGACGGCGTATTGAAAGAAGATCCGCCACAGCAGGGAGCAAACGTTTTTCTGACTCTGGACGCGCGAATCCAGGCCATCGCGGAAGAAGCGCTGCGTGCAGTCAGCCGCGCTGGCGCCGTCGTTGTCGATCCGAACAACGGAAACATTTTGGCTAGTGTCTCGGTGCCCTCGTTCGACCCGAACACATTCATTCCAAGTATCAAAGCGAAGGATTGGAAGGCGCTGCAGAAAGACGAAGGCGATCCGCTGGTAAACCGCGCGATCAGCGCGCTACCGCCAGGCTCGACCTTTAAACTGATCACCTCGTTCGCCGGATTGCGGGGATCGAAAAATCTCGCCAATGCCCATTATAGTTGCGGCGGAGGCGTAAGTTACGGCGATCACTTTTTCCGTTGCTGGGTTGCGGAAAAGCATTACACCCACGGTAACATCGGACTGGCCGACGCGCTGAAGGTTTCGTGCGATTCGTTTTTCTATCAATACGGCAACGCGGCTGGGATTCAGTCGATTGATATTGTTGGTAAGTTGCTCGGAATCGGCGAGGAATCGGGCCTGCACTTATCCGGTGAACAAACTGGCAACATGCCTGGACCGGAGTGGATGCAAATTCATCATCCACAGGAACGCTGGTCGCAGGCGCAAACGGCCAATGTATCGATTGGTCAAGGCTACACCCTGGTTTCCCCCTTGCAGTTGGCCGTGGCATATGCGGCGGCAGCTAATGGCGGCACCTGCTATTACCCTAGGTTGATCGACAAGGTTCTCGATGAGAACGGCACGCCAGTCGTCGATGAGCAAGGCAAGACGGTCAATTTCGCGCCGCGCATTCGGGCCGAACTTCGCAACCAAATCTCATCCCAGGACATGGAACTGGTGCGGCGCGGTTTGTGGAAAGTTGTGAATGAAGATGGCGGGACCGGCGGCAGAGCGCGTTTGAAAGACGTTGTCGTGGCTGGAAAAACGGGGACCGCGCAGGCGACCGATCGGGGTCATGAAGAAAATGTGGCCTGGTTTGCTTGTTTCGCGCCTTATGATAACCCGAAATACGTCGTCGCAGTCATGGTCCAGGGCGCTTCTGGCCATGGCGGCGAAGTCGCAGGCCCGATCGCGACCCGCATTCTGGAGCGCACTCTGGCGCAGGATGGAGGGAACTTCGATATGCAGGTCGCATGGCTGGCGCCGGCGCACCATCCGAATCCGCTCCAATTGATCAAATCAGTCAGCTACACGGGAAGTAATGTTGGCGGCGAGGACGAGGAAGGCGCCGATGACAGTCAAGGTAGCGCCACTGTGCAAATGGCCGATAGCGGTGCTCAACCTGATGTTGAGCCGGAAGCCGACGCGGCGGGCCGGGTAAGTAAACAGCAAACACGCGTGGCTCGCGCTCAACCGGTGGCCACACCGCAACCGGAACGGCGAGGATTTTTCCAGCGCCTTTTCGGCGGCCATCGCAATACACCGCCGCCCGTCGCCACGCCAGCGCCATCGCGCCGGCGCGGCTTTTAACTATGCTACTTAGGAAACTGTTGAAATACGGAGCGATGTGGAACATAGACTTTCAGTCTGTGCGCCCAGCGGGTTTCCAACCCGCTGGAAACCGCGGCAGCCGCGAAAGCTCGACGCAGTGGGCGCACAGGGCACAGCTCTATGTTCCCTGCTCGTTTGCCGGACTCGGCTGTGTTCTTCAACAGTCTGCGAATGCATCCTCGGCTGCATGCCTAACTCAAGAATTTATTTATGATCGACAAAGTTCGAAAACTTTTAGGAATCCCGCGCAAAACGGGCAACAAGCTGGTAGTCAGCGTGGAGAAACTCGAGCGCCGGGTGGCGTTGCTCGAGAACGGGCGTCTCGAAGAGTATAGCGTCGAGCGCGATACTTCACGCAACATCGTCGGCTCTGTCTTCAAAGGCAGAGTGAAAAACATCGAAATGGGGTTGAAGGCGATGTTTGTCGATATCGGCTTCGAGAAGAACGCTTTTCTCCATTTCTGGGATGCGATACCAGCCGCGCTCGATAGCGGCATCGAAGAAATCGATCGCCCGGGCAAGCGTGGTCAGCGCAAACGAATTTCCGCGAAGGACATTCCAAATATTTATCCGGTTGGGTCCGACGTCATCGTTCAGGTGACGAAGGGGCCGATTGGGACAAAAGGGCCGCGGGTTACGACTAATCTCAGTTTTGCCGGCCGTTACCTCGTGCTCATGCCTTTTAGCGATCGCAGCGGTATCTCGCGTAAGATCGAAGATCCCAAGGAACGAGAACGGCTGCGGAAAATTTTGCGGCAACTCAATATTCCGGACGGGCTCGGTGTCATCATTCGCACCGTCGGCGAAGGCGCGCGTGCTCGCTATTTCGTCCGCGACCTACGATTCCTTCTCGACCAATGGGGAAAAGTGGAGCAGGAAATTAAGAATCATCCGGCGCCGCGCCGCGTTTTCGAAGAGCCAGACCTGATCGAACGGACAGTGCGCGATTTTCTCACTGAAGAGATCGATGAAGTGCTGTGTGACGATCGGACCGCGCTCGATCGGATGGGCGGCCTGATTGGTGACATCTCACGGCGCTCCCGCAATCGTTTGCACTTTTACGACGGCGCGACACCGATTTTCGAAACCTTCGGCGTGCAAAAGCAAATCGACGACGCTTTTCACCGCCAGGTTTGGCTGAAATGCGGTGGCTACATTGTTATTGATGAAACCGAAGCGCTGGTTGCGATCGATGTGAATACCGGCCGCAACAAAGGCGGGCGCGATGTCGAAAAGACAATCCTGCAAACCAACCTCGAGGCGGCTGACGAAATTGCGCGGCAGCTACGGC
>JBKPQI010000028.1:0-6145 GCA_046733975.1 Verrucomicrobiota bacterium | reverse complement strand
ATTTCCGATATCTGATTCCGTGCGGCGCCCAGATCCGGGGTAGCCCACGCAACCGCCAGTCCGGCTTGGACCTCGCGTGTTGGTTTCGGCGTCTCGCCGAAACAATCTTTTTTAACGTGAATATCGCAGAGCCATTGATCGCGCTAATACAAGTCCGCGACTCCGAGACGCAATCGCCAACACGCGAGACGCGTGCGCTGCCCCGGACGCCCCGACACGCAGAAACGTGCAATTAACCATTCCTGCGATACACGGGCGCTCTGGGGATTCAGACAATGCGATCGCGTCACGACTTCAACATCGAGGCCAATTCGCGCGCCCGTTTTTGCAACAATTGCTTCGCTTCCGGGATCGGACCGGACAGTTCATAAACACCATCAAACAAATCGCGGGCTTTCGAATTTGCTTCCGCGCGGCCGACGATTGCGAAAACTCGCTTCCCCGACTTACGCGCCAGCCACACAACCCCAGCCGGTGTCTTTCCTTCGAGCGTTTGATTGTCGAGCTTACCTTCACCAGTGATAATAACATCGGCCCGTTGAATCTTCTGTTCCAACCCAACGGCTTTGGCTACGACGTCAAAACCCGGCTCGACTCTAGCGTTACAAAAACTGATCAACCCGAAGCCCAGTCCACCCGCTGCACCGGCACCCGGCTCGTTACGAAAATCGTACCCTAAATCGCGCGCGGTCACGTCGGCTAACCGCTGCAACGCGCGCTCCAAAATCTCAAGCTGCTCGGCATTCGCACCTTTTTGCGGGCCAAAGGTGCGGGTCGCGCCGTTAGAACCGAGTAATGGATTTTTCACATCGACAGCGGCGATGACTCTCACGGCTGGTAGAGGCGTTCGCCGCGGCGAACGCGTTTGTAACGAACAGGCGCTTGGCACAAACGTCTCTACAATTGGCTTTTCAATTCGCGTCAATTTTACCAGCGAGCCGACGTCGCTAAGCTCATTCTGGCCTTCACCAAGGAACTTGAAGCCCACCGCTCGCGCCATGCCCAGGCCACCATCGTTTGTCGCGCTACCGCCCAAACCGATGATGATCTCGCACGCACGGCGTTTTACCGCATCGAGTAACATTTCGCCAACACCGAAGGTATTTGCCCGAAGAACATCACGCGCGTTGTTCTTCAGTCGGCGCATCCCGGCCGCTTCACTCATCTCCATTACCGCAACAACACTTTCTTGTAACCAGACGTAGGATGCGTCGATGGCACCACCAAGCGGATCGTGAGCGCCACACGTCACCCACTTGCCGCCACATACCTTGCCAATGGCTTCTGCCGTCCCTTCTCCGCCATCCGCCATCGCGGCAATTTCGATTTGTGCATCTGCCATGGTGTCGCGAATTCCAAGCGCGGTATTCTCCGACACTTCCTCAGCGCTGAGTGAGCCTTTGAACTTATCGGGCGCGATCAAAAAGCGCATAAAACTAAAGGGTCATCCCGAGCGCAGTCGAGGGATCCCGATGCGTTAACTTAAAGCTTTCGTGGCGGGATCCCTCGACTGTCGCTCGGGATGACGAGGTATGGAGATTCACCCTCTCAATTTGCGCTCCAAAATCTCCCCGGCCAACTGCGGGTTGGCTTTTCCCTTGGACAATTTCATCACCTGGCCTTTGAGAAAATTCAGCGACGCGGCATTGCCTGCTTGAAAATCGGCCGCAGGTTTTGGATTGGCTGCGATCACTTGGTCGCAAATTTTCTCAATTGCACTGACGTCACTGAGTTGCTCGATCCCTTTCTCCCGCACGATCGCATCTGCGCCCTTGCCCGTGGCAAACATCTCGGCAAAAACTTCCTTGCCTTGCTTGCTGCTCACCTTTCCGGAATCGATGAGCCCGACGAGTGCGTTTAAGGCCTGGGCTGCAACCGGGCAATTACTGATTGGCTTGCCTGCGCTTGCGAGCGCGCTTTGGAGATCATTTAAAATCCAATTCGCAATTGCCTTCGGTTTTTTCGAATCGCGCGCCGCGGTTTCGAAATAAGCAGCCAACTCCAAGTCATCGGCCAGCACACCCGCATCGTACGCCGTCACGCCATACTGCTGAACAAACCGGGCGCGCTTTTGTTGCGGCAGCTCCGGCACCCGCGCGCGCACGTCCGATAGAAGAGCCTCTGTTTTTACCGGTACCAGATCCGGATCGGGAAAATATCGGTAATCGTGTGTACTTTCCTTGCTCCGCATCGAAAAGGTTTGGCCTGTTTCATCATCCCAGCCGCGCGTCTCCTGTTCCAGCTTCTTACCGCTCTTCAACGATGCGATTTGCCGCGCGACCTCGTAGCTCAATGCACGCCGCACACCGCTGATCGAATTCATGTTTTTGATCTCGATCTTGGCTCCGAGTTCTGCCTGGCTTTCGCGTCGCACTGAGACATTGCAATCGCAGCGCAGTTGCCCCTTCTCCATGTCCGCGTCGCTCACGCCTCCGTAGATGAGGATTTGCTTGAGCGACGTTAGAAATGCGAAAGCTTCCTCCGGTGACGCGATCTCCGGCTGGGTCACGATCTCCATCAAGGGCGTGCCAGCGCGATTGAAATCGATCCCGGTCGTAGTTTCGAAATGAAAACTCTTCGCTACATCTTCCTCCAAATGGATACGAACGAGACGGACCTCCTTATCGCGAGCCGCGATATTTTTCTCCGCGTCCTTTGGGTAGGCGAGATCATGCAACGGCACCCGGCCGTTTGCGCATAACGGCAGGTTATACTGCGAGATCTGATAATTCTTTGGCATGTCCGGGTAAAAATAGTTCTTGCGATCGAATTTTGAGGTCTCGGCGATATCGCAGTTCAGCATAAGTCCCGTTAGCAAAGTAAAACGCAGAGCTTCCTCGTTCATCACCGGCAAAGCGCCGGGCAGGCCGAGACAAACGGGGCAGGTATGGGAATTCGGCTCGGCTCCGAACTCGACCGGGCACGTGCAAAACATTTTCGACCGCGTCTTCAGTTGCGCGTGCACCTCGAGGCCGATGGTAGTTAGGTATCGCATGAAGGGTAGTGAAATAGCGCAGAACCTTGAGTCGCTAAACCGCAGACGATCTCGTCATCTGGAGCGAAAGTCGAGGGATCCCGCTGCGCGACCTTTAAGCTAAGTTCCACGGGATCCCCCAGGTTTCGCTCCGGATGACCGGCTTGGCATCGCTTTAACGATTAACAGCTTCACGCTTAATGTTTCTGCAGCGCATAATCCAGCGCTCGTTCGAGGTCGAAATTCTTGATCCGGGCCTGGAGGGACGAATCATTCAGCGCATCGATGATGCGTTGATTTTTCATCAGCTCGAAGATGTTTCCCTTCGCGATCAGCTCCATCACCTGTCGGTCGTTCCGCAAGGCTATTACCTTAGGATGTTCGCTGATTTCACGCGCGCCTGGAAAGGATAGAAACCGTTGGGCATTCTCGACGTTCGCCGCCACCTGGCCTGCTTTCTCCAAGTCGCGATAGATCGCCGGAGGCACTGGATCGACCGCGCGTATCGCCGCGCCGACATGGCCCCCTTCGAGTGAGCTCTTCATATCGGCTAACATCGTCATGAGCGGATTTGGAGGGGATGGCGACGCAGCAGGTTCAACGATTCGATTCGGGCGGGTCGAAATTTCAGGCGGACCCGACGCGTGCAATTGTGCCTGCGCGACCGAGCCAACCAACCGAATGCCGGTAAAGGTTAGCCAGAGGGTAAACACTCCGAGCACGATCCCGAGAAGGGCGCCAGTGATTCCCCAGATCAAACGCATGGCGGCCGATGGTTGTTGCGCAGTTTTTCTAAAAAGCAAAGCGCCGATTGCGTTAATGGCGGCAAAGAGAACAAAGCCGACAATCGCGCCACCAACTGCGGCGAGAATCGGGTCTGGCAGCCGAAGATGCGATCTCAGGACCGGGAGAGTGGCGCGGGCCGCAAAAAAACCGCAGGAGTACGCGACAACGATGGCGATCACTCTGACGAGTTGGATGAGACCGAGCCGCCAACCGTGAATGATTTCCAATAAAAGGATAATGAGTGCTAACGAGATGAAGACGAGCTGCCAGCTGGAACTGGATGCGCTGGATGCTTGCGGGTTAGTAATGGCGACTAGCATGGAAAATTTAAGCCTGACGCGCCGTGTCCGCGACTTCTTGTAGTAAAGGCTCGCGGAGTTTGGCGATTGCAATCGAGCACAAGGTGGATCGGCCGCTCCGCCCCGGCACGCGCAAGTTCGCCCGCCTGGCGGATGAAACTGCTAGATCTTTACGCGCTCTGTTAAACTGCATCTCCACGCTGAAGTACGTGCGGCGGAAACCCGCCGCAACTCACTTCCGCATCGCCCGACGGAGCGGCCGATCCACCTTTGCGATGCCACCGAGGACACGACAGATCACTTGTCTGCGATCGCCCTATGCCGCAGGGCATGATCGCACAACACTAGAGCAGCCATTGCTTCCACCATCGGAACAGCGCGTGGGAGCACACATGGATCATGCCGGCCGCGGGCGGCGAGCTTCGTTGTTTTGCCTTCGGAAGTAACACTGTCCTGCTCGCGCGCGATGGTTGCCGTCGGTTTAAAGGCGACGCGAAAATAAATTTCCTCGCCGTTGGAGATACCACCCTGGATTCCGCCCGAGAAATTGGTGCGCGTCGCAATGCGGCCGCCGCGTTTCTCAAAAGCGTCATTGTGCTCCGAACCGCGCATGCGCGTCGCAGCAAAGCCGCAACCAATCTCAAAGCCTTTGGTGGCAGGCAAACTCAACATCGCTTTGGCGAGATCCGCTTCCAGTTTGTCGAAAACGGGCTCTCCCAATCCGGCCGGCACGTTGCGCGCGACACATTCAATGACGCCACCGAGCGAATCGCCCGCGCCGCGTATTTTCTCAATTAGATCAACGATCGTCCTGGTCGCGGCTTCATCGGGGCAACGAACGATCGAAGCTTCCACCTCGGCGACCTTCACTTTCGAACGGTTAATTCTCGCAACGATATCGTGAACCCGGCTGACGAAAGCGACGATCTCGATGGACGGAAAGAGCGTTGCCAGCACCTTGCGCGCGATCGCTGCACCGGCAACGCGGCCGATGGTCTCGCGCGCGCTGGCCCTGCCGCCACCCTGCCAGTTTCGAATTCCATATTTGGCCTGGTAAGTGAAATCCGCGTGCGAGGGACGAAATGTTTTGCGCGTTGCTTCGTATGCTTCGGGCTGGGCGTCTTTGTTCCTAACGAGAACTGTTATGGGGGTGCCGAGCGTCTTGCCTTCGAAAACGCCGGACAAAATCTCGCACGTATCCGGCTCTTGGCGCTGGGTAGTGATTTTGCTCTGACCGGGACGCCGGCGATCGAGTTCGCGCTGGATGTCGTCAGTCGATAAATGGATGCGCGGTGGACAACCATCGACCACGACACCAATGCCGCCGCCGTGGGATTCGCCGAAAGTAGTGATGCGAAAAACGTCGCCGAAAATGTTGCCCATGCAGGAAAAAACGTCATCCCGAGCGAAAGTCGAGGGATCCCGTTGCGAAAGCTTAAAGGTAACATCACGGGATCCCTCGACTGCGCTCGGGATGACCGGGGGTGGAGGAGGCGATTAAATCGCTTCGAAGGCGAACTGCAGATCGTCGATTAGATCACGGACGCCTTCGACGCCGACACTTAATCGCACGAGTGAATCGCTAATACCGAGCTGTTCGCGCATTTCTTTTGGAACCGAAGCATGCGTCATGATGGCAGGATGATTGATCAGGCTTTCGACGCCGCCGAGGCTTTCTGCGAGCGCGAATAAATGCGTGTTCTCCAGGAATCGTCGTGTGCCTTCCAGATCGGTCTTCAAAATGACAGTCACCATTCCACCGAATGCGCGCATTTGCTGGCGCGCGAGATCATGATGCCGGTGCGTTTTGAGCCCAGGATAATAAACAGATTTCACCTGCGGCTGTTCCTCGAGCCACCGCGCGATCTCCAAGGCATTCGAGCAATGCCGTTCCATCCGCAGCGCTAGCGTCTTCAGGCCGCGCATCGCCAGAAAGCTATCGAATGGCCCGGCGATGGCGCCGACAGAATTTTGGAGAAATGCGATCTGATCCGCCAATTCCTTGTTGTCGCCGACTACAATCACGCCGCCGACCATGTCCGAATGTCCGTTGAGATATTTGGTAGCGGAATGGACCACCATGTCG
>JBKPQI010000027.1:0-12645 GCA_046733975.1 Verrucomicrobiota bacterium | reverse complement strand
TGATCGTGCCGTGCATGGCGCCAAGTGAGTTGTAAAACTCCGGCGTCATCTTCCCATCTGGCATTGAGCCCGGGCCAAAGAAATGGCCGAGGGCATTTCCAATCAGGGGCAGCGGCTGGCCTGGATAAGCCAGTTGCCAGCGCATCATCATCATCAGGCAAAAGCCGAAGAACAAAAAGAGCAGGCCGCTGATGCCGTATTGAATACCGATCACCTTGTGATCGGTGGAGAAAATGTACTTCCGCCAAAAGCCTAATTCGTGATGTTCGTCTCCATGTTCGTCGTGATGATGGGTTTCGTGCGAGTGCGTTGTAGCGTCCATGCGAAGAAAATTTACCGCATCAAATATTGAAAGACAAAGGGCGTTTGCAAAGTGCTAAATGTGGATTTTCGCGGGCGTCCACATCACTATTCGGCGTTGCTTTGTAGGACGGAGCTCCGCCACAGCGGGCTCGCACACTTCGCTGCTCCAGGATTCACCGTCATCCCGAGCGAAGTCGAGGGATCTCGCGGAAGTTACCTTAAAGGTTGCGCATCGGGATTGCTCGGCTTTCGCTCTGGAGGACGGGTTTTGAGGGCACTGTCTCGCCGCGAAGCACGCACGGAAGCGCGTCCCGTTTTGAAGGTTTGCGCCAAAACACGATAATGTGGCGTGACCGAAGCGACGCTGCGCAAATTGCGACAAACCGATTGCGACGTGCGCGCCGATCGGTTGACCAGAATTCTTTTCGCGACCGATGCGTCGATTTATCAGATCGAGCCGGAGGGGGCGGCGTTCCCGCGCTCGGCAGCGGAAGCAAGCGCAGTTATTTCCCAGGCCATTGATGGCGGATTGTCGGTCACCCCGCGTGGTGCGGGCACCAGTTTGGTTGGGAATGCGATCGGCGAAGGATTGATTGTCGATTTCTCCCGGCACAATCGCGGCATTTCCAATCTCAACCTGGAAACACGCAGCATCCGTGTCGGCGCCGGAGTCGTGTTGGACCAATTGAACGCATTTTTGAAGCCGCACGGTTTTTGTTTTGGCCCCGACGTCGCGACGAGCTCGCGCGCGACCATTGGTGGAATGATCGCAAACAATTCGTCCGGCGCGCGGGTGCCGTTTTACGGATTAACGGCCGATCACGTCCTCGCGACGGAGATTGTGATGGCCGATGGCGGCATCAGAAACATCGGACCTGATGGCATCACCATTGCGAAGCCGTGTTTACATTCAGATGATCCATATGGAACAGGTGAATGCAAACTCGACTGTGATTTCGTTCGCCGCGTTTCTGAGATTGTTAGCCCGCATGAGAGTGAGATAGCGCGCCAAATGCCTCCGGGAATTATCAAGCGATGGCCGGGGTATGGGCTTGAACGTTTCCTGCGTTCGCCACAAAACTTGAATGAAATTCTGGCGGGCAGCGAAGGAACGCTGGCGGCGATTTTCTCGGCCGAGCTCAAACTTTCTCCTCTGCCGCGCGAAAAAGGTCTCGGTTTGATTTTCTTCGCCAGCGTGGACGATGCGATGCAGGCAACGGTCGAGCTACTCGATCTCAACCCAGCCGCGATTGAGCACATCGATCGTCCCTTGCTGGACCAGACCAAAGGTCAGCTGCTGTTCCAAGCAGCGCGTGATTTGATGCAGCTGGACACGAATCCGTGCGCTGCGGTTTTGATCGTTGAATTCTACGACGAAAACGTGGCGGAACGGCTGGCGATGCTGCAAGCGCGCCGGCTGGGATTGCGTTCCAAGATTCTCACCAGCGCCCGGGAAATGGATTTGGTTTGGTCGGTCCGAAAAGCCGGCTTGTCGCTGCTTACGGGTTGTGTTGGTCCGAAAAAACCAATCGCTTTCATCGAAGACGCCGCGGTACGGCCGGCGCAGCTCCCGGAATACGTTCACGGGTTGGAAGCGATCATGCGGCCACTGCAGCTTACGGCTTCTTATTATGGTCACGCTGCGAGCGGATTGCTGCATGTGCGGCCGGTGCTCGACCTGCACGACCCCGCTGATCTCAGGAAATTTCGGCAGGTAGCAGATCAAACCTCGGCGCTGGTCAAGCAGTTCAAGGGTTCGCTCTCAGCCGAACACGGCGTTGGGATTACGCGCACTGAATACATGCCGGAGCAATTAGGCGAGCGATTGCTGGGAGCGATGAGAGAGATCAAACGCATGTTCGATCCGCGTGATCGGATGAATCCGGGCAAGATTTTCAGCGCCGCAAACTCTATTGACACGAGTTTGCGGGAAAATTTTGCGCGGCCAATCGAATTCTGCTTGACGCCGCGGCTCGCCTTCGCTTTCAAAGATCATTCATTCATCGGCAACCTGGAGCAGTGCAACGGCTGCGGCGGCTGCCGCAAAGACGCCCCTACCATGTGTCCGACATTCCTGGCCACGGGCGAAGAAGTCATGTCGACGCGAGGGCGCGCCAACGTCATTCGCGAAATCTTGCAGTGGCGCGAAAACGGAGACGATCCGCTCGAGTCAGCGGAGTTAGATGCGGCATTGAGCAATTGCCTTTCCTGTAAAGGCTGCACGCCCGAGTGCCCGTCGAACGTGAACCTGGCATTGCTGAAAGCAGAGTTGCTCTATGCTGCCATTCGAAGACACGGCCTCGGGTGGCGCGAGCGAATTCTTAGCCGGCCCGATTTGCTCGGTGAAATCGGGTGCACGTTCCCGGGCCTGGCAAACGCAGCACTGACATTTGCACCATTCCGCGCGCTGATGGAGAAGACAATTGGGCTCTCGTCCAGACGATCGCTGCCGAAGTATGCGAATGAGAGATTTGACCGATGGTTCGATAAGAGATCTGTAGGGGCGGCCTCTGCCCGCCGAAATAGCTCGGATCCGACGGTCGGAGACCGCCGCTACAGTGTCATTCTCTGGGACGACACCTTCGTGCGGTATAACGAGCCGCACATTGGTATCGCCGCCGTGAAGGTGCTCGAGGCGCTCGGCGTCCAAGTCTCGTTAGTCCACGGACGCAAATGCTGTGGTCGGCCGGCATTTAGCCAGGGAAATCTCGATCTGGCAACGAGGCTTGGCGAGCATAACGCCAGGCTGCTTTCATCACTCCAATACTCCACTACTCCAATTCTGTTTCTTGAGCCCTCCTGCTACTCCATGTTTGTCGAGGATTATCGTGAATTGAACATTGCCGGCGCAGAGTCGGTTGCGCAACGGAGCTTTCTTTTCGAACAATTTATGGACGACCTTCTCCAGCGCGAGCCGGATAAAATGGCATGTTTTCAGCCACGCACGCAGTCCGTCGCTATCCATGCGCATTGTCACGCGAAATCGATTTTGAATCCGGGGTTCATGGCGCGATTAGTCGAGAAACTGCCGAGGCGAACGGCAAAGGTACTCGATACTGGCTGCTGTGGAATGGCTGGCGCCTTTGGGATGATGGAAGCAAAACGCGATTTATCGCTTCAAGTAGCAGCGCCGATGCTGGAAAGAATCCGCGCCGAAGGAAAAGATGTAACCATTGTCGCCTCGGGCACGAGCTGCCGGCATCAGATTTCGGAATTGTCGGAAATGCGGCCGAGGCACATGGCGGAATTGTTGGCAGGAGCGCTCGCATAGCTTGAGGATTTCCCGGAACTCGGCGTAGGGACGGACTCGTCTCAGCGAGTCCCTTCGGTTGCAATCATGAAAGCTTCAGGATTTCGCGGAACTCGGCGGCGGTCAGCGCGTGGACGGAAAGACGCGATTGGCGGACGAGCGAAATATTCTTTAACTGTCGCGCGTCTTTGATTTGATCAAGCGTAACAGGCGTGGTAGCGGCTTGACTGGCGCCAGATCAACTGTGCTCCAATCGCCTTCTTTCGCAGTGCGGTCGGGATAGGCAGTTCGCACCACCTTTGCGATCCCCACTACCGCTTTGTCGGTGACGCTGTGGTAGAAGAGGACTTCATCGCCAAGGCGCATGCTGCGCAGATTATTTCGGGCCTTGAAATTGCGGACGCCCGTCCAGCTGGTTTTCTTTTCTTTCACCAGATCGCTCCACGAATAGGCATCGGGTTCCGATTTAACGAGCCAGTACTTTTTCATCCGATGTTTGTCATCCTGAGCGAAGTCTAATGATCCCGATGCGGAAGCTAATAGGTAACCGTGACGGGATTTCTCGACTAACGCGCGGGATGACAGAACTTCACGGTTTCGGTGGTTGCGCGCCGGGTGTGGCGGGCGGGGCTGATCCCTGCGGCGGCGCACCAGCTTTGGCTTGCTCTCCGGGCTTCGCACCGGCGGCGGCGCCTTGCTCGCCGCCCGGAAGATCTTCGTCAGGCGCAGCGTGCAAATCCGCTTCGGTAAAGGATCCCGGATGGTTGGCAAGTTCCTTCCGGCACGCCGCGATCTGTTCCTTGCTCACCGGGCTGCCATGGTTTCCCCACTCACTTCGCTCATAGGTCAGAACGTCGGCAACCTTTTGGTCACCCAAGCTTTCCCACGGCTGCATGATGGCGCTGCCGAATTGTTGACCTTTCACCGTGATCGGACCCTGCAAGCCCTTCAGCACAACCATAGCGGCGCGACGAGATCCGCCATTGGTAATTTCAGAACCGGCCAGCGGCGGATACCCCTGGCTTTGTGATCCTAGCCCATTTGCCTGATGGCAGACCAAACAATTCGCGGCGAAAACCTTCTTGCCTCGCTCTGCTGGAGTCAGCTCTTTCGCAACTTCAGCGTTCCCCCCGGGTCCGCCAGCCTTCTTTGCTGTCGGAACGCCGCCTGGGTCCAGACTGTCGCCGGTAAATCCGCCGGAGTAGCGGCCGAGATATGCGCCGCCGAAAAAAAGAGCGAGCGAATAAATTCCAATCAGCCAGAGTGAGAGCGGCTCCAATCCGACACGCGGTTCCTGCTTCTCCCGCTGGATTGCAGCGTGCACTTGTTGCACGTCTTCGCTCTCGCCGTAATCCATCCCCTGGCGCCGTCGCGGTGTGGAATCTGGCGGGCTCATTTCTTGGCAGTGGCAGGCGACGGACCCGGCGAACCGGCTGGTGCTGCCGCAGATTTCACTTCAGGTAATGGGTGCGATTGATTGAGAGACATCAAGTAAGCTACGAGACATTCGGCGTCATAGGTTGGAACGATTTCCCAACCTTCGCCCGGCGCTTCATCACCTTTCAAATGGAGAGCATTGGCTGATTCCTGCCCCCCGGAACGGCGCTTTTCATAAAGGAATTTGTAAGCAGGCATGTCGGAGTCGAGATTCAAACTCCGCGGAGAATACAGATGCTGATGATGCCACGCTGTGGAATAAAGAGCTGGCGACTCCGACGGTGAAGCAGCTGGCGCGGCAGCGGCAGGAACCGGCGGGGGCGAAGCAGCGGGAGCGGCAGCAGCTGCAGCGGCAGCACCCGAACCAGGAGCGGCAGGAGCTTGTGCAGGAGAGGTCGTGGGCGGCGCAGGGGAAGCTGGCTGCGGAGCGGCGGGTTTCGATTCCGCCTGCGCCGGCGGATTCGCCGATGAAGGCGAGGCGTTAGCGGCAGCCGGACTACCACCGCCGCTCGCAGGACTGGGAGCGGCTTCCTCTTCGGCCGGAGCACGCTTGCCGATGTTTGCCAGATCTGGACCCAGGCGCATTTTGCCGATCAGCGCTGGCCGATCGAAAATGTAATCGCGCGGCGCGCTGCGACGATCGCCCCATTTACGATCGATGTCAGCGGCGGCGTAGTCGGCGCGAACCTGCTGGCTGTGACAATAGAAACAGCCGTTCGCGACGTAAACTCGTCTGCCCCGCTCGGCCATTCCAGATCTTGGCATCGGATAAATGTCAGTCCCTTCTTCGTCGCTTTGCGGTTCGAGATGTCCGATCTGCAAATCCGGGATGTAAGCGAGCCCCAGCCAGGAAAAGGCGAGCGTCGCCAGGATGCCGAGGATAAGTGGAGTAAAGCCCTTCATCAGTGCGCGACGGTATCGCCGGGTTCCGGGTTCACCGGATTCAAAAATGTGGGCACGCTAGCCGTGCGGCCGAGGCCGAGAAGCATAAGCAAAAAGTGATAAGCAAAAACGAAATGCGCCACTGTCATTAGGATTCCAGCAAGGCTGCGTCCCCGCAGGTACGGCAAAACCGATTGCGTGCTTTCAGTAAACGCCAAAGTTGGGTTATCCATGTTCAATCCCTGGACCATGCCGCCCGCGAGAAGCATCAAGGTCATCAATCCGATGCCGTAAGCCGAGGCCCAGAAATGGACTTTTATCAGCGAAGCGTATCGCCATTCGCGCCCGACCAGCCGGGGCACGATGTAGTACATGGATCCGAACATGATCATGCTGAAAAAAGCGTAGAGACCGAGATGACTCCAAGCGATGCTCACTTCGCTGAACTGGAGGTAACGGGCAAAGGAACGCAGCGAAATCAGAACTCCGAGCACACTAAAGACCGTGTAGGACATCGCGCCGAAGACGGTGAAGCGCAGCGTCGGACTGTAGCGCATCAACGGAAAATAACCGCGCAAGGTCATGTGATGATTTAATCCAACGGTCGCGACCGGGATCATACACAGGATCATGGCGGCAACGCTGGCGGTCACCATCCAGGCCGGGAACGGACCATCGACCAGTCGTTGCATGCCGGTCCAACTCCCAAAGAACGCATAAGTCCAAAAGCCGATGGCGGCGAGATGATAACTGTAAACGGGCCGGCCAATGACTTTCGGAATCATGTAATAGGCGGTGCCGAGCGCGAGCGAGCCGAACCAAAGGAAAAGTAGGTTGTTCGCGTACCACCAATTGACGGCGGCCTGGAGAACGCCCTGGACCGGCACGACAAACAGCATGGTTTGCGCGGCCAGATACATCCACGGAAACCAGAGGAACGCGGCCAGCAGATACCATTGCGTGATGTAAATCGGATCGCCTTTACGGAATCGGAACATCAACACTGCCCAGGAAGCAGTCAGCGAGTAGCCAATGAAAAGAGTCCAGGCGGCATAGCTGGGAAACTCGAGCCAGCTGTAGCCAGTGCTATCGCCCATGAAAATGCCAGTGACACCGAGCAGGACACCGAGATTCCAGAATGCGCCGCCGGTAAAGAGCAACAGTGGATGACGCAAGGTGGTCCGACACAACCGTGCCATTAGCCAAATAGCCGTACCCATTCCCACGTTCGAAGCCCAGCCGTAAAGCATGACGTTGAGATGTGCCGGACGAAGCCGGCCCCAAGTCATAAAGTCGACGTTCGACAGCCAATCGGGCGAGTGGAGTTTGAACGAGGTGAAAAACGCCAGCAGCGTCCCGATCAGCAACCACGCAATCGCGGAAGCGTAAAACATCAGCACCGGCACGCGGGTAGACGCGTCAATCAATGCGCGTTCGACTTGCTCGACCTCGCCGACGCTCAGATCCGTCACGCTGCCTGGTGGTTTGATGGGAATTTCAGTCGGGTTCATTCGCAAAGGTCACGGTGGCGTTACACCGGGTGTGGGAAGGGAAGGTCCGGGCGCTTTCTGTTCCGGCATTGGTGAAGGCGAAACGGCGGGCTGTCCGCTCGGCGGCGATGCCGATGCGGCCGGGCTGGCGCCGGGGCCAGGCTGTGTTTGTGGATTCGCATTCGGCGGGTTAGCCGCTGCAGCGGGTTGGTTTCGATTTTCAGATTCCGCGCCTTCGATTGCTTTCGGCTTCGGGGTCTCGCCGCGCCCAGCCGCGGGTGAAACTGCCGGTGCCGCCGGCGATGCGGCCGACGGTGCTGCTGCTTCCGCCGCCGGAGTCGCTATCGGATTTGCCGGCTCGGGTTTTTTCGACGCTAGATCGCGCAGCGTAAGTTGCATGGCACGATCGATCGGGATTCGGGCAACGCCCTTTGTCTTGTCCACCCACGCGTAGGAACTCAAGTCCTTGTTCGCAGCATCACGCATGGTTTTAAGTTTTTCCTCTCGCGCCTTGGCGCGTTTCTCTTCGTAATTGTTGCCGTGAGGCGTGGCAGCTACGAGAACGAACACAAAAATTCCGAAAAACAGAAAGAGCAAAACAACACCAAGCCATGCCCCGAACGAAACTGGCGGGCGCGCCGGTGCGGACGGTGAAGTGACGTCGGCCATATCAGTTCCTCAATCGGAGTGACTCGACCAGCCGCGGATCGCGCACGGGAAACGTGGAGGTCCTGCCGATTAATCGCAGATAAAGGAAAGCAAGGGTGCAACCGATGGCGATTGGGCAAAGGAAATCCCAGATGCTGAGGTGAACGCCGGTGCCATGGAGAGCGGGCAGCACGATGATGTACATGTCGAGTGCCTGCATCAACAGAATCCAGCCCGCTACGATGCAAAGTTGGTTCGGATGTTTCTTGATGCTCTGGAGCAACAGAACCGCGAAGGGACCGAAAAAACGGCCGATGACCAGGAGCAGGCTCAACGGCCACCATGATTCAGTATTCCGGACAAGGAAGTATTCGGTTTCTTCCGGGATATTGGCGTACCAATACAGCATGTATTGGCTGAACCCGATATAAGCCCAGAAAACGGAGAAGGCCAGCATCCATTTCCCCATGATCCAATAATGCTGCATTGTGACGACCTTGAGATAGCCAGCTTTGCGCAGAGCTGTCGTCACCAGCACGAGCAGCGACATCGAGCTGCCGGCCGTTCCGGCAAAAATGTACGGCCCCCACATGGTCGAGTACCAGCGATAGTTCAGACCCATCAACCAATCGAAAGCGGCAAATGTCAGCGCTAAAGCGAACATGGGCAGGCCGGCGAAAGCAATTTTGCGCATCCAAACGGTGCAACGCGGATTGCCGTCGCGATCCTGGGCCACGGAAAACCGGCGCAACAAAAAGGCCACACCGCCGAGTAGGATGAAATAGAGAAAGGCGCGGACAACGAAAAATGACCAGTTGAGATAGTCCCGTTTACTATCAAGCAGATAATCCTTGCCGCGGGCAATGTCGGTCCACTGGAAAAGATGATGGCGCATTAGCAGGATCGGAATGGCGAAGAGAAACAATGCGACCAGAAGCAGCGCTATGTTTTCCAATTGCCGGCGCACAACCACGGACCATTCGGCATCGGTGGCGTGATGCACGATGGTCCAGAAGAGGCAGCCGCAGCAAAGGGTGAAGAAATAAAAGAACCCGAAAAGCCAGGAGAAACTGAATTGAGGCTGATCCTTCAACGCGCCGAAAATGCAAAGGACAAGCCCGATGGCGGCGCCGGCTGCGAGTAGCAGCGATAAGCCATTAAAGCGAGCCGGTTCAAAATACTCACCTTCGGGTGCAGGCATCACTTCGGAACGTTGGCTCATTTCTTCTGCGCCTCCTGGCTGGGTGCCGGCTGCGCCGCCGGCGGTTTGGCTTCGGCTTGGTCGAGCTTGGTGAGTTCTTCTTGCGGAACATCAGCAGCCGCGGCGTTCTGGCTGCGTTGCAAGGCGCGGAGGTACGCGATGATGGCCCAACGGTCTGCCACCGGCACATTGCCGCCGTACGACATCATCGTGTTCTTACCATTGGTAATGGTGTTAAAAATTTCGCCGTCGGCCATCTTACGGATGCGATCGTCCTGCAAAGTGGCAACCGTGTTCAATCCATACTGCTTTGCGAAGCCATTGCCGGCTGCGGTCGCGCCATGGCAGGGCGAACAGTTGATATTGAAACGTTGTTGCCCACGCTGCATCAGCTGTTCGTTGACGGGGACTGGAATGCCCGTCCCCCAATTGTTTCCCATCTTGCCGGTGTTGTAATAGTCCGTGCCCTCGCCGAAGCCGATGTGATTAGCGGCAGGTTCCGGCCGCGGCGCCGTCTCAGCCGGCGGAACTCCCGCTGGTGTTTTCTGCTGCGCCTTTGGTATGTCGTAACCAATTGGAACTGTGGCCGCGATCGGAAGACGCGGCCCGCGGCCGTCCGCGAAAAAGTCGATCGGCGACTGGGCACGGATTTTTTGCTGCCGAACCATGTCGGGGAAAATTTCCCAAGGCGTGCGAGGGCTATGTTCCCCGCGAAAACCGCACATCGCCACGATGACGATGCCGGCGAGGAAGAAGATGAGAAAAAATCCGCGCAGCATTTCAATCCTCCTCGTGCACGATGGTGATATGCATCCCGCCGGTTTCCCGCAGCAAATCGTGCGTTTCTATTTCGCTGAACCGCGGGTCGCGCGCTTCGATGGCAAGGAAAAAACCGTCGTTGGTGACGCGGCTGAAACGGTCCCAGTTGAACATTGGATGATTCCAGCGCGGCAGGCCGTTCATGATCTGCCAGGCAAAAAAGGCCGAGAAAGCCGCAAAAAGCACGGTCAACTCGAACATGATCGGAAAGAAGGCCGGTACCGTTTTCCAATCGAACGGTTTTCCATGCACGATCAGCGGATAAAGCCCCCAGGACGGACCGAATTCGACGATGGCTGCGGTCAACAAGCCAGTAATGCCGCCGATCAGCACTACTGCGCTGAGCCATGATTTACCGACTCCCATTGCCTCATCCATTCCGTGAATGGGGAATGGCGAGAAGACATCCCAACGTTTAAAGCCGGCATCGCGCACCCGTTTTGCCGCCTCGTACAATTCCGAAGCGCTCCCGTATTCGGCGGCGATGGCGTAAACTTTATGACCGGACGGCGTTCGCATCATATGGGCCGTCCTCCATTGCTTCTCATCCTGAAGCGCGCAGACGCTGAAGGATCTCTCCGAAGGTCTATGGTCGCCGAATTGCGCGACGCCCAATCCGCAGCATACGCACGACGGCGCGCGAAACTCCTAGACCTCTGGAGAGATCCTTCGCTTCGCTCAGGATGACAGATAGTGGCCACAGTTTTCATGTGCGCTGTGTTCCTCCTGCCGCGACGTTCGCTTGCGCGGCCCTGAGATCGTGATGCGCGTGCACGTCGGATTCCGGCAAAACAATTTTCACTTCGCTCATCGCGATCATCGGCAGGAAGCGGATGAAGAGCAGAAAGAGCGAAAGGAAAATTCCGTGAGTGCCGATGAACGTCCAGATGTCCACCCAGGTTGGGATGAACAAGCCCCACGAGCTCGGCAAAAAATCGCGATGCAATCCGCCGACGATGATGATGAAGCGCTCAAACCACATTCCGGCGTTGACGCACATGCAGACGAAATAGACGACGTAAACATTGCGCCGGCACCAGCGGAACCAGAAAAGCTGCGGGGAAAGCGCGTTGCAAAAGAGCATCCCCACCCACCAGTACCACCAATACGGCCCCAGAACCCGGTTCCAAAAGGCGAACCGCTCATACTGATTGCCGCTGTACCACGCGATGAAAAATTCCATCGCATAGGCGTAAGAAACGATTGAGCCGGTCAACAAAATGATCTTCGCCATCTTGTCGATGTGCTGGAGCGTGATGATGTCCTGCAGTTTGAACAATGCCCGCGCTGGCAACATCAGAGTCAGCACCATGGCGAATCCGCCGAAGATCGCGCCGGCGACAAAGTAAGGCGGGAAAATAGTTGTGTGCCAGGTAGGCAAAATCGAGGTGGCGAAATCGAACGAGACAACGCTGTGCACCGAGAGCACCAGCGGAGTGGAAATGCCAGCTAACAAAAGATAGGCCATCTCGTAATGCCGCCAGTGCCGGTTCGATCCACGCCAACCCAGCGCGAAAACGCCGTAAAGAAATTTTCTGATCTTTGAGGTGGCGCGATCGCGCAGCGTCGCCAGGTCGGGAACGAGGCCGGTGTACCAAAACAGCACCGACACGGTGAAATAGGTGGAGACGGCAAATACGTCCCACATCAGCGGGCTGCGGAAGTTGGGCCAAATCCCGTAATTATTCGGCAGCGGCGCGAGGTACCACGCCATCCAAACGCGTCCAACATGGATGCCGGGGAAAATGGCGGCGCAAATCACCGCGAACAGCGTCATTGCTTCAGCCGAACGATTGATCGACGTACGCCATTTTTGCCGCAGCAAATAAAGGATCGCGGAAATCAAGGTGCCGGCGTGTCCGATACCGATCCAGAACACGAAATTGGTAATGTCCCAGGCCCAGCCGACAGGATGGTTTAGCCCCCACGTCCCAACACCGGTAGAAATCTGATAGCCGAGACAGAAAAGGCCAAACGCGGCAATGGCCGAGGTGACAGCGAAGGCCACCCACCACCAGCGGGGCGGGCGATTTTCCGCTGCACCGGCGATGCGCTCGGTGATCCAGCCGTAGCTGCGCTGGTTCAATACCAGCGGCACACGGGTCAGCGGCTTGACCGTTGGCGCCAACTCTTCGGCCTCGGTAATTTCTGGTGCTGCAGCGGTAGCATCCATAACTAAGTCCCCGCGCGATTACGCGTTATCCCGAGGGAAGTCGAGGGATCCCGACATGTAACCTTAAAGGTATCGCCGCGGGAACCCTCGACCTTGCTCGGGATGACCATCACGGCTTGTCCTCCGGGTTCAGCGTGCCTTTGTCGTGTTGCCTTTCAAAATCATGTTTCGGCGTCGCTTCCTCTTTCTCGTTAGGACTGGCAATGCCGATCTTGTGCGCATCCGGCATTTTCGGATTGGGATTACGAATCCGCGCCAAATAACTAACGCGAGTGTTCACATTCAAATACTGGAGCAGACGGTAATTGCGATCCTGCAATTTCATCTTCGAGACCTTACTTTCCGGATCGCGAATGTCGCCGAAAACAATCGCGTCATTCGGACAAGCCTGGGCGCAGGCGGTGGTAAAGGAATCGCGGGGAATGCGAGTGTCGTTGGGAGA
>JBKPQI010000026.1:0-11859 GCA_046733975.1 Verrucomicrobiota bacterium | reverse complement strand
GCGCAGCGCCAACTCGCCGTAAAGCGTCTGGATGTTCGCGAAATTCTCGGCACCAAAACGATGCGTGAAGTGACGCTGAAGTAAGAAGAAGGGATACAGTAGAAGGAAGAACGCCTATTCCAGATCTGGAGGGCGCCACGCTGTACCGCCAGTCCGGCTCGGCGCCCTGAATTCTTGGGACAAAACGCCGCTCGCTGCTGCAGAGTCCGCTGTCCTCAGCGGATTTCGAGTCGTTATGAGCTGGAGACAGCGCACGCTACAGCACGCGGCATCAGAGCACATGTCTTGTTAGCGAGTGCGATTATCTTTTTGAAACATGTCGCGCACTCGATCGTGCGGTAGTGCGGGAACCTTATGACCATTGCGACCAGTCATATCGTGATTATCGACCAGCGCGTTAATAATGGCTTCTTCGGTGGCCTCCACGGTGGCGGTGAAGAGCGGGTCCATCAGATCGTTCGGCATGGTCTCGATTGTTCTGGTGGGCGGTGAAGAATCGACGGCGTGCGGATTGGCGGTGGAGAAGGCAATGAACAAATCGCCCGAGCCGTTGCCGGAAACGCTGCCGGTTCGAGCGAGACCCAGCGACGCGCGGCGAGCGAGGCGTTTTAGTTGATGCGGCATCAGCGGCGCATCGGTCGCGATGACAATGATAATGGAACCGGTCTCTTCCTGCTTGTAAACTGAACCCGGAATTTCTTTGCCGACGGGGAGTCCACGAATCGTTAGCTGTGGACGTCGGCCGCAGTTAGCCTGCACCAGAACGCCGATGGTGTAGGATTTTTGGTCAGAAGAGCCGCGGCCGGGGACCGCGGCTACAGAAGACGCAACGACGCGCGACGCAGTGCCGGTGCCGCCTTTGAATTCGTAGCAAATCATTCCGGTGCCGCCGCCGACGCTCCCCTCCTCGATTGCACCGCCGTGGGCGGTTTCGATGGCATGCGCGACATGGTCGGGTTTCACGTGAAAGCCATCGACATCATTCAACCAGCCGTCCCACGTCTCCGCCACGACGGGCAAACTCCAGGCGAATCCTTCCGCATCCGGTCCGCCATGAGCCAGCCGCCAGGCGATCACGGCATCGCGCGCAACACCGACGCTGTGCGTGTTGGTCAGCACAATTGGGCCTTCGAGGAATCCACTCTCTTCCACCCAGGCGGTGCCAGTCATCTCGCCATTACCGTTTAACGCAAAATAGCCGGCAAAAACTGAATCGTTCATTTCATTTAATCCGCGCGGCAGAATTGCAGTCACGCCGGTGCGAACCGGACCTTTGCCGCGTTCGACTTTGCCTTCGCCGCTGATCAGCGTGGTGTAACCCACCACGACTCCGGCGACGTCCGTAATGCAATTAAATTTACCCGGAGTGCCATCGAATGGAATACCGAGGTCGCGTGCCCGAACAATCTTTGGCGGCGCTGGAATGGGCTCGCGCGCAAATGCGATGTTAACCAGAAGAAGAAGAAGGCAACAGGACGCACAGGTCCTATGAATCGTACAGGTCATATTTAAGCAACGCGGCCGCCTTCTTTTGTCACGGCTTCGAGGCAAGTGGCGTAAACTTATCTTCCGCAAACAGCGACCATGGGCCGTTGTTTTTTTGGCGCATCACCGATGTCCAGTTTTTGGTCGCCGGATCAAAGGCGTAAACATTCATGAACTGGCCATCCGGATTATTGAAAGTGAAGTAGATGGTATGGGCGGCTTCGTCGAGCGTGCCGTAGCCGATGACTTCGGACCCGCGTCCACCCAAGATATCGAGCCAATGCAAGAGGTAGCGCGAGGTTTTATGATCGAAACCGATAAAGGCCATGGCTTCGTATTACGGCGGGGTGGCGACATCAACGTAGTGCAGCTCGAGGAACTGATGATTCATTACCCAGCCGACCCGAACGGTATTCTCGGCGGTACGGCCGTTGCCGAATTTTCGGACAACGTGCCAATTGCCTACCAACTTATCGAGAAGCGCATCTTCGAATTTGGCCTCGCGTCCATCGACGGGAGCGGGAGACTGTGCGCCTATCGTTACCGCCGCCAGCGAAAAGGCTGCGAACACCGGAAAACGCTTCACAAGCCGGATAATGACAGAGTTTCATCTTTCGCGCGATGCCAGAAACGCTAAAGTTTTGTCGTGAGCTACGAAGTTTTCGCCCGCAAATACCGGCCCCAGACGTTCGACGACATCGTCGGGCAAACGCATGTCACCCGTACGCTCAAGAATGCCGTCGAACAAAACCGGCTGGCTCACGCCTATCTTTTTGTCGGACCGCGCGGCACGGGCAAAACTTCCACGGCGCGTATTCTGGCCAAGGCGCTGAACTGCGCTAGCGGGCCCACCGTCACGCCGTGTGGTAAATGTGATAACTGCCGCGAAATCGCCGGCGGAAACAGTCTCGACGTGATCGAGCTGGACGCTGCCAGCAATCGCGGGATCGACGATGTGCGCGAGTTGCGCGACAACGTTCGTTACGCTCCAGCAAAATCGCGCTTCAAAATCTACATCATCGATGAAGTGCACATGCTGACGAAGGAAGCTGCCAACGCCCTGCTCAAGACGCTGGAGGAGCCGCCCAAGCACGTCATTTTTTGTCTCGCCACCACGGAACCGGAAAAGTTGCCGATTACCATTCTGAGTCGTTGTCAGCGATTCGATTTGCACCGAATCGCGACCAACCTGATCGCGCAACAGCTGCAAAAGATTGCGGGCAAAGAAAAACTGACGCTTGAACCGGCCGCGGCGCACGCCGTCGCACGCGGGGCCGAAGGTGGAATGCGTGATGCCGAATCAATGCTCGATCAGCTCGTTGCCTTCTGCGGAGAAAAAATCACTGAGGCCGATGTCCTGAATGTTTTCGGTTTCACCAGCCAGCAGACGGTGATCGATTTCGTCGGCCGGATTCTGCGCGGCGAAACCGCCGACGCGCTGGCTCTGTTGCACGAGCAATGCGAAGCCGGCAAGGACATGATGAAATTAATGGCGGATACGATCGGGTATTTGCGCGATCTGCTCGTTTTCAAAGTCAAACCGGACGCGTTGAGCGACGAAGCGAGTGCGGAAATGCGCACCGCGTTCAACGAACAGGCATCACTGCTGGAAACAGATCGGCTGCTGGAGTTAATCGATCAATTTGCGGTGGCCGAAGGGCGAATGAAATGGGCGCCAAATAAAAAATTGCATTTCGAGGTGGCGGTCATTCGGGCAATCCAAAGTCTCGGCCAGACAACGCTCGATGAAGTAATCGAGAATCTGAATGCCCTGCGCGAGGGCAAACCTGTAGCCGCGGTCGCGGGCCGCGGCCGTGACATCGCTAAACCGGCGGCGACGGCGGCAAATCGAAGCACTGCAGCCGCCCCTATTACCGACGCGCGCTCCAACAAGCATACGCCCGAGGACGTTAACGAGATCTGGAGAAAAGTGGTAACGCAAATCAAGACGAGGCGGCCGTTTATCACAAGCTGGATCGGACAGGCGCAACCGCTGGGCGGGAGCGGACGGAACTTGGAGATTGGATTTCCGTCGGATCAGCGAATGGTCATGGAACATTTATCGTCACGCGCTAACCGGGAATTTCTGGAAGCGTTATTGAAAGAGATCAGCGGGCGCGAGTGGGCCCTGAAGTTTTCGCTGAAGGACGATTTACCGGCGAAGACTGCGAGGACAAAGAAAGCGCCAGCCATTGTGCATGAAGCGGTGGAAATGTTTAAGGGCGAGATCAAGAGTTAGGCGAGGAGCAAACACGCAATGAACCTTAATAAATTGATGAAGCAGGCGCAGCAGATGCAGGAGAAAATGGCGCAAGCGCAGGCGGACCTGGCCGAAAAAACGGTGGAAGCACACGCCGCAGGCGGAAAAGTCATCGTGGTGGCGAACGGTGCGGGCGACGTTGTTTCGATCAAGATCGCGAAGGAAATTGTCGACTCCGAGGATGTGGAGTTTCTCGAAGAGGCAATCTTGAGTGGAGTAAAGCAGGCGATTGAGCAAGGAAAAGCGATCGCCACCTCGGAGATGTCGAAGATCACCGGGGCGATGGGTGTGCCGGGGTTGGGATTGTGAAATCGGACGAATGTTAAAACATCGCGGTCACCCCGAGCGAAAGTCGAGGGATCCCCATGCGAAAGCTTTAAGGTAGCATCGCGGCATCCTTCGACTTCGCTTCGCTGCGCTCAGGATGACAAATGCAAAGGCCTCTCCGTCATTACTCGCCGCCGCTCGTGTTTCTCGAACACGCAGATCTGGTGGATACCGAATTCGCTTATCGTGCCCCCCAACCGGTCATAATTTTCCCCCAACTGCGCCCATGAATGCGCATCGGAGGCAATCGTGAACGGAATGCCTTTCTTAATCGCGCACGAAATAATTTCGTCCGACGGATAAAGCTCGTTCACTGGTTTGCGCCAGCCAGCGGTCGATAATTCGATTGCGAGATCGCGGGATCGAATCAGCTCCAGTGTTTCGTCCACCAACTCTGCAATTGGTGTGCGGGGGCGGTGTCCATGGATTTTCACCAGATCGAGGTGAGCCAGGCAATCGACCAGGCCACTTGCGGCTACTTCGCGAACACGCCGAAAATAATCAGCGTAAACTTCGTCAACATCACGTCCGGCAAATTGTTGCGCGCCAGCGGGAACGCTGTCGAACATTTGATCGGCCTGGTTGAGATAATGCACTGACCCGAGAACGAAATCGAGCCGTTCCCAATTCTCCTCCACCCATTTCCTCCCAGCGCCGCTGGTTTTCGGATCGTTATCGAGCTCAATGCCGGCACGGATTTTTATATCGGGATTTTTTTCGCGAACGCGATCGAGCGCATCAAAATCGATTCCGTCATGATACCGGTCGTGATCGGTGAAAGCGATGTCGGTGATGCCTTTTTCCCGGGCCGAGTCGATCCATGGCTGCAAAAGATCCTGGGTGTAACGCTGGACGCGGTGCCCCTGCGGATGAGTGTGGTAATCGGAGAAGAGTCGAGTATTGGAGTGTTGGCGTGATGGAGTATTGCCAGAAACCATTACTCCATTACTCCACTCCCCTTACGGCGCAGTCATGAACTTCTGCCGCACGCGAAGCTCGGGATACTTTGGGAAGAAAACTTCCACACTGTAAACCCGCCCCGGCTGCAACTCCCGCGTCGCGATGGTTTCGTTATAGACGATTTGTTCGCGGGGATTGACCAACAGATTACCAATCTCTTCCGTGAACGCGTGATTTTCCGACCAGCGAGTCAGCACTTCACCCGCGGGATTAAGCAGCTGGATATCGATCCGCTGTGAGGTCGGAAAATCAAGCGCGATCGGCACGGCGCTGAGATTGGTGAGCGCTGCCCGAACGCGCAGCTGCCGCACTTCCGAAAGCCGAACGGGTTCGGTTGGGACCTGCACTTCAAGGAGCAAGCCGCGTAAATGCGCGTCCTGATATTTTGGCGCTTTGGTTTTGGGGGGGCCGAACGGATGCAACATGCGGTTGAAGAAGCTCCGCTCCGCTGGCGACGGCGTCTGAGCGACGGCGCTCGAGACCGCAATGAGGATTATTACGAGGGCCCATTTCATCTGCGCGTGTTTCAGCAAACGTTGCAAAACGTGTCAAACCCTTTATCAATCGCCCATGACTCGGGCATTGGCGATTGGATTGTTGCTGATTCTGACAGCACCACTGGCACCGGCCAAATCAAAAAAATGCACCGTGCGGGTGCATGCGCAGGGAAATGAAAACGACGGTTCGGTTTTTGCCAGTCCAGTGACAACACCGATTTCCGGGAAAAACATTTTCATTGAAAAGATACCGACCATTTCGGAGCAGGATGTTTCCGCTTTCCGACCCTACAAAGCGGCCAATGGGAGCTTCGGTGTGCTTCTGCAGCTCGATGACCATGGGCGCCTCGCACTCGACACGTTGAGTATCGAGCATCGCGGCAGCACTGTCCTGGTGTTCATTAACGGACGCCCGGTGACCGAGCTTCTCATCGATCGACGTGTTTCCGACGGCCAGATTTTTATCGCCTCAGGATTAACCGCGGCAGACATCCAGTCGATGCAGAAAGCCTGGCCGGAGATCGGGGCGAAAAAGCGCGGATGAGGTCCAAGGCGGCTCAGCCGACCTAATTTCGACCGCGGGTGTACATATGCGCATAAGACGGGCAGATTTACCAAACACACCAAACAACGCCAAATTTGGAGGGACACGCGCAGTCGTGTCCCAAACATTTGGGCGGTCCGGGCCGGACTGGCGTAAACAGCGCGGCGCCCTCCAAGCCTCTGCCATTTTGTGTCACTTGGCGGATTTAGCCGATAACCTAATCAATTTAAAGATTGCGGTATTGGGGACGTTGGCGATGTCACTAGCTCTGAGCGCGTCATCGATCGCATTGCTGGCGCAAGAATCAAGAATCGAAATCAGCCTCCCGACCGATAACGATGCGCTTTTTCACGGCGGCGGGCCCGACTTTTATCAATACATCGACCGCGATTTTCACGGCGAAAAATCGACTCCGTGGGAAGGGGGCCGTTACGGCTTCGTTCGAAATCCCGTGTCGACGCCGGAGGGTTTGGTTTACACACGTTTCCATGAGGGAATCGACATTCGGTGTCTGCATCGCGACGCGCGTGGCGAACCGTTGGATGATGTGCACGCCATTGCCGACGGAAGAGTTGTCCACACCAATCAGGTGCCGGGATATTCAAACTACGGCCGCTACGTTGTCATCGAGCACGATTGGGATGGGTCGCCTTACTACAGTTTATACGGGCACCTCAGCGAAATCGCAGTAAACGTCGGTCAGCGAGTTAATCGCGGGGAACGCATCGCGCGGATGGGTTATACCGGTGAGGGACTAAATCAGGCGCGGGCCCACGTCCATCTGGAGCTCAATTTGATGTTCAACCGCAATTTCGAATCGTGGCACGATCACTTTTTTCGCGATCCCAATCACAACGGCATTTACAACGGGATTAACCTGGCTGGGATTGATGTCGCACGTTTCTTCCTTGAACACGACAAACAGCCGGACTTGACGGTGCCGCGGTTCCTCAGTGAAGAAGAAGTATTTTACAAGGTGGCGGTGCCGGATTCGCCGCACTTTGATCTGCGAAAATTCTATCCCTGGATGGTCAAGAACAGTTCCGCGAATGCGAAGTCCTGGGAAGTTAGTTTTGCGCGTTCCGGGGTTCCGTTGGCCATCGAAGCGCGGAGTGATTTGGTCGCGCAGCCAATGCTAACTTACGTGAAAAAGAGGGCGATTAATTGCGCTTACCTCACTCGCGGCGAGCTGACAGGAATCGGGGAGCATGCCCATTTAACGGAAAGTGGGATGCGATCGATGCAATTGTTAACGTGGCCCTAGTGCGTGCCACGTCAGCCCGGGCACTCTCGAGAGATCCGATCGAATTAACCGTAGAGTTTCGCACAAGCTAGTTCGTTCACCGACTCGGGTAATCGTGAGAACCCTCGCCGGTCCGAGCCGGACTGGCACTTTCGCGACTCGCGATGACACGCAAGAAGTGCGACTAGCCGGATCGATCTCGAATCGATGTCATCCCGAGCGTAGCCGAGGGATCCCGCCGCGAAAACTTTAAGCTAACTTCACGGATCCCTCGACTTCGCTCGGGATGACGGATTTCTAACAAGAAGTAGGCCTACGCTGCGCCAGCGCGACGGAATGCGGGACGGCCCCAGCAACAAAGCCGAGGCATTCAACTGCCCCGCTTGGTTTTCCCGGCAGCGCAATGACGAGCGAGCTGTCGACGATCGCTGCCAGACTGCGCGAAAGAATAGCGTTCGGCGTAATTTTCATGGATTCCGCGCGCATCACTTCGCCGAACCCGGGAATTTCTACCCGCATGATTTCGCGAATCGCTTCCGGCGTGACGTCCCGATCGGCGATTCCGGTTCCGCCGGTAGTGAGAATCACACCGCATCCTTGCGCAGAAAAGCTGCGGATGGTTTCCTGAATTCGCTTTTTGTCGTCGGGCACGATTGCTTCGGCTAGAACATCCCAGCCCCGTTTTTCGGCAGCGGCTTTTACTGCGGGACCCCCGAGATCCTCATACTGCCCGTCGCTGGCGCGATCGGAAATCGTCATAATGCCGGCGGTGATTTGCATATTCTGTAGCGGCGCTTTATGGGCGCCGTTTCTTTCGACTTCGGCGGTTATAGACCGCCGCGACAGCACGTTTTTCTTTAGTCACCAGGCGCACTTCGGAAATTTCCATCGCCCTGTCTACTCCCTTGCACATGTCATAGATCGTTAGCAAGGCGATAGCCACGCCGGTAAGCGCTTCCATCTCAACGCCAGTTTGCGCGACGGTATGGGCAGCGCAACGAACTTGCGCGCAATCATCGAGAACTTCAATATCAACTTTGACATCGCTCAATGGGATGGTGTGGCAAAGCGGAATCAAATGCGCGGTTTGTTTTGCCGCCTGAATTCCCGCAACTCGCGCCGCCGCGGTCACGTTACCCTTCGCGATCTTGTTTTTGCGAATGAGGTCAGCAGTTTCCTTTTGCAGAGAAATTTTGCCCGAGGCGACTGCCGTCCGCGCGCTTAACGGTTTGGCGGAGACATCCACCATTTGCGCCCGACCATCAGAGCCAATGTGAGTCAACCGCTTCATTGTTTCAGCACCCCACTAGCCTGACGGTTGAGCCTGAGTTTAGGGACACGACAGCGCGTCTCCCTCCAGTGATAGACTGAAACATTACTCCTATACTCCACCACTCCGTGACTCCATTATCTGCGGCCGACATGGCCGCTGCTACAGTTCAACCGCCGATTGCGATCATTTTGCGATTTGGTTGGTAATTCTCGCGGAAATCGTGCTGCTGCGGCTTGCGGTCCACCACATCGAGGAAAAATTGCCGCAACTCGTCGTCGCTGGCGCCGAGACGGAGCGGCTTCATGATGTCAAACTCCAGGTAACTACCGAGGCAGGGCCGAAGTTTCCCATCGCAGGTCAACCGCAGTTTATTGCAGCTTTCGCAAAAGTGCAGGTTGGTCATCGCGCCGATAAAGCCGACGCGTTGTTCACGTCCCGGAATTTGATAATAACTGGCCGGACCGTTGGTGTGGAATGTCGGTTCCGGAATCAGATTGCCGTAGCGCGCCTCAATCGCACGTTTCGCCTCAGCTACCGGAAGGAAATTTCGGTCACTTAATACCTCGGTTGTGCTTACCGGCATCAATTCAATGAAACGCAGAATCAAATTCTGCGACGCAGCAAAATCAATCAGTGGAAGGAGTTGGTCCTCGTTTCGATCACGCATGAGCACGGTGTTCAATTTGATTTGTTCGAACCCGGCAGCTCTTGCTGCTTCGATTCCTTCCAGCACCTGCGGAAGAAAATCGCGCCCGGTAATCCGGGCGTAAGTACCCCGATCTAGAGTATCCAGTGAAATGTTAAGGGAGCGAACACTCGCAGCGCGCACCGCTGACGCAGTGGTCACGCCCGGACTAATTTCCCGTGCCAGCAATGTTCCATTTGTCGAAACACCGACGTCCTTGATGCCGGGAATTTCCGGGATTTGCTGGATGAACTCGATGATTCCACGGCGCGTAAGCGGCTCGCCTCCCGTGATTCGGATTTTTGTTACGCCGAGACTCGCGGCAATGCGAATGAGCCGCAACGTTTCCTCGTACGACAAAATTTCGGTCCGCGGTAACCATTCCTGCAACTCTTGCGGCATGCAGTAGGCACACCGCTCGTTGCAGCGGTCCGTCACCGAGACCCGCAGATAGGAAATGCGATGGCCAAAACGATCTTCCACGGCGCGCAACGTTACCGTTGTGCCGGGGTTGAATCAAGAAATGGGGATAATTGACTCACTATTACGTTCTCGTATGATTTTCATTGCGTTATGACAAACCGTCGATTTTTCTCCTGGGCACTGCCGATCGTTGCCGGCGCGTTTCTCCTCGGTGGCTGTTCTACTCCGGAATCAGGAATCTCAGAGAATCGGAGTCTTTACGACACCTTGCCCGCTCGCCAGCAACAGCTCGTGGCCCAGGGGCAGATTGCGCCCGGAATGTCGAAAAACGCGGTTTGGCTCGCCTGGGGCAATCCCGGGCAAAAGGTCAACGGTTACGCCCGGGGTAATGCCACTGAAACGTGGATCTATTACGCCACTACCACTGCGTATGGCTATGGCTACGGTGGTTACGGATATGGCCCCTACGGCTATGGTCCATGGGGATATCCCGGCTTCTGGGGCGGCACCGCCGTCTTCCGCACCCACCATGGACATCGCTTCGTCCTCGTCGGCGATCCGTTTTACGATCCCTTTTACTGGTCTTATATCCCGCCGACGGTGCAGTACCCATACAAGACCGTTACTTTCGTGAACGGCCGCGTCGTTGAATTCCAGCACATGGTCGGCGGATACCACTGACCGGTTGCGTTGCTGAGTCATAACTTCGGCCATTGCGTCGTTTTGAATCGGCACGCACATTAGCCGGCAATGGCGTTTCGGTCGTTCCGGCATTTTCTCGAAGAACTCGAGCGCGCCGGGGAGTTGCTGCGGATCAGCGAGCCAGTCGATACCGAACTGCTTATTGCAGAATGGGCGAACCGCGAAATGAAATCGCCCGGCGGCGGAAAGGCGCTGCTCTTTGAGCAGCCGATCATCGATGGGAAAACATCTGAGTTTCCGGTCGCGATCAACACCATGGGCTCGCGCAAGCGCATCGCGATGGCGCTCGGCGTCAGTGACATCAGCGACCTGGCGCAGGAAATTCAACTCATCCTGAAAGCAAAGCCGCCGACGGATTTGCGGGAAGGGTTCGCGCTTTTAAAGCAGGGCATCCATTTGCTGCATGCGCGACCGAAGAGCGTTGGCAGCGGCTCGTGCCAGGATGTTGTCGAGGTATTGGATGAACACCGAACACCCAAAAGTGCCAGTCCGGCTCGGACCGAACACCGAACGTCGAACCGAATCTCGCTTCGAGAACTGCCAATTTTAAAATGCTGGCCGAAGGATGGCGGCCGGTTCATTACCCTGCCGAACGTGCATACCCGCGATCCCGAGACCGGCGCGCGCAATGTTGGGATGTACCGGATGCAGATCTTCGACGATCGCACCACCGCGATGCACTGGCAGGTGCACAAGGTCGGAGCGCGTCACGGCAAGGTTTACTACGAACGAGGCGAGCGCATGCCCGTCGCGGTCACGCTTGGCGGCGATCCCGCGCTCACCTTTGCCGCCACCGCACCCTTACCTGATGGACTCGACGAAATTTTGTTCGCCGGATTTCTGCGCAAAAAATCTGTGGAACTGGTGAAGTGCAAGACCGTCGACGTGGAAGTTCCGGCCGACGCCGATTTCGTTTTGGAGGGATTTGTGCAGCCAGGGGAAATGCGACCGGAAGGTCCATTTGGCGATCACACCGGTTTCTACACCGCGGTGGAAGATTACCCCGTGTTTCATCTGACCGCAATCACGTACCGAAAGAATGCTGTTTACCCGACAACGATCGTCGGTCCGCCGCCGATGGAAGATTTTTATTTAGGCGACGCCACCGTCCGGATTTTCCTGCCGGTGTTCAAAATGAACTTCCCCGAAATCGTCGACATGACGCTGCCGCCAGAAGGCGTTTTTCACAATCTAGTTTTCGTTAGTATTCGGAAACAGTATCCCTATCAAGCCTTCAAGGTGATGCACGGGCTTTGGGGCATGGGACAAATGATGTTTTCCAAATACATCGTGGTAGTGGATGAAGATTGTGACGTGCATAACACGAGCGAGGTCCTGTTTCGTTTGTGCGCGAATACCGACCCGGAACGTGACAGCACCATTATTCGCAACCCGAGCGATTCATTGGACCACGCGCCGACGGAACAAAACATTGGCTCCCATATGGGAATCGATGCGAC
>JBKPQI010000025.1:0-9813 GCA_046733975.1 Verrucomicrobiota bacterium | reverse complement strand
GTATCGTCGTCGGCAGCGTCAGATGTGTATAAGAGACAGCATCATCGCCTGCACGCTGCCCAAAAGACCGCCTTTATCGTCCGGATGTTGCTGCAAATAGTTTTGAATTCCGTTAACGGCTTTGTCAGCCTCACCAGAGGCAAAACTTGCCCAGGCTAATTGCGATTCCTTCAAGTCGGGGTTGAAATCAGCGTCGATCGTTTCGATGACATTGCGCGCTTCCCGGAATTTGCATTGGTAGAACAGGCTTTCACCCAGACGGTATTGGGCACCGTTATTACTAGAGTTTATCGCAACCGCCGCTCTGAACTCGGCTCTTGCCTGGTCGATCAACCCGACATGAAGAAATACCAGACCCAGATAGTGATGGGCCTCGTCCAGGTTCGGGTCCAAGGCCAACGCGTGTTTGAAATCATTGATTGCGTCCTCGTGAGGAAAGTGGTGAAATGGCGTCCACTTGAGGCGACCGCGAGCAAGATAGGCGGCCGGCAGGTTCGGATTCAACGACAAGGCTCGATCAACGGCGAAGTAGGCTTTCTCCTCCAAGGCTTTGTCCTGTGGAGCGTAGAGGAACAACCGAATGACATAAGCCAGCGCCAGATCTGCGTATGCTTCGGCGAAATTTGGGTCAGCTTGCACGGCCTTTTCCAGGAGGTTAATTATCCGCGGGTTATTCTCCTTGCCCTCCAAATGTCCGGACGAGTGTGCTGCCAGGACTTGGGCGCTCTGAAAAAGCGCACGCGCATCGGGCCGACCTTTCAGAAATACTTGCCAAAGAACCAAAGCAATAAAAAGAAAGAGCAGGGCTGCCGCTGCTAAAGCACGAGTTTTCCTGCGCCGGAAGCGAAAAGCCAGCCGGTCAGAAACGAGCCAGCGACGCTGCTCTCCCTCGGGGACAAGTCGATAAACGTTCAGCGGCGTCCGAATGTTTTTCAGGTCTACCGAGCCGAGCCTGACGAATCGGCCGGCGAATTTATTGTGAATCTGATCGTAAACTTGCTGGCTAAGGCAAATCCCACCCGGCTTGGCCAACGGCTCAATCCGCGAGGCAACGTTCACTCCATCGCCAAGGACATCGTTCTCTCGATTAACCACATCACCCAGATGAAGGCCAATACGGATTTGAATTTTGGCGTCCTCGCGCGCGGAAGCGTTACGCTCGGCCAGGATCCTTTGTATTTCTACCGCACAGGCGGCAGCATCCAGGGCGCTCGAAAATTCAACGAGGAAGGCATCGCCGATAGTTTTGATTTCGCTTCCATCGTGCTGACGGAAGAGCGGCCGCAATAATCGCCGATGCTCTTCCAACAATTTGAGTGCAAGCGCCTCATTTTTTTGCGCCAACGCACTGTAGCCGACCATATCGGTGAACATGATGGCCGCGAGCTTGCGTTGCTCGGTCCGTTCAGTGGGCACCTGATCCATTTGAAACTAAACCGACGTTCCCTTGCCTGAGGTTCTGTTGCTTAAAATCGCTTCGAAAATTAGCCAGTCGAGCGCGATTTATAGCCAGCCGAGCATTCGCCCATCGTGCCAGCAAGATTTTGAGCGTTGAACGGCGGGCTTTTTTGTTCGAAGTAGCATGCGGCCATGGCACGACTTCGCGAATATCAGGGAAAAGCGATTCTTGCGGCTAACGGATTTAATATTCCGCGCCGCCGCGCCGCTGCCACCGCGGATGAAGCGGTCGCAATCGCCAAGGAATTGGACACCGAAATAGTGATCAAGATTCAGGCGTGGACGACCGGCCGCGCGGGCATTGGCGGGGTCGCTTTCGCGAAAAAGCCGGACGTCGCTAGTTCCCCTAGTAGATTGCTTGTGCAGCGACGCGATCAAATCTAAATGCAAAGGCGAGCGGCGATCATCACGGCTCTCCGAACACCTGTCGGCCGGCACGGGGGCGCATTGGCGTCGGTTCGCCCCGACGATCTTGCCGCCCACGTCATCAAGGCCGTCGTGGCGCGATCCGGCATCGACCCCGCCTTGATTGAGGATGTCTACTTCGGCGCTACCAACCAGGCCGGCGAGGACAACCGCAACGTCGCGCGCATGGCTGCGCTGCTGGCGGGCCTCCCCGCGTCCGTGCCGGGTTCGACGGTGAATCGCCTCTGTGCGTCGGGGCTGGAAGCCGTCAACATCCCGGCGCGCATGATCGAGGCGGGTCACGGTGACGTGTTCATCGCGGGCGGCGTCGAGTCGATGAGCCGTGCACCTTATGTGTTCAGCAAAGCGGAAACCGGGTTCGACCGGTCGCAGCAGATCTTCGACACTTCGATCGGCTGGCGCTTCGTCAATCCTCGCCTGGCGGCGCTCCATCACCCCTTCTCCATGGGCGAGACCGCCGAGAATGTCGCCCGCAAGCACAAGATCAGCCGGGCGGATCAGGATCAGTTCGCGCTGCAGAGCCAGCAACGGTGGTCGGCGGCGCACCAAGGCGCGTTGTTCGCCGATGAGATCGTGCCCGTCGAGATTCCGCAGCGCAAAGGCGCTCCGACCCTCGTCAGCGTGGACGAGCACCCGAGGCCGGACACGACGCTGGAGAAGCTTGCCAAGCTGAAACCCGCATTCGCCAAGGACGACCAGGGCACGGTGACCGCGGGCAATTCGTCGGGTATCAACGACGGCGCGGCGGCGTTGCTGATCGTTGAAGCCGGGGTGGCCAAATCGCTGGGTCTTCAGCCGATCGCCTTCATCGGTCCGAGCGCCGCGGCCGGCCTCGATCCCGCGTTCATGGGGCTCGGACCGGTGCCCGCGATTCGCAAGACGCTTCTGCGCGCGAAACTGACGCTCGATCGGATCGACCTGTTCGAGTTGAACGAGGCGTTCGCCGCGCAGGCTCTCGCCTGCCAGCGCGAGCTGGGCATCGACAACGCAAAATTGAACGTCAACGGCGGCGCGATTGCGATCGGTCACCCGCTTGGTTGCAGCGGCGCCCGCCTGGCCACGACGCTGATCCACCAGATGGCTCGCACCGGCGCCTCACGCGGCATCGCATCGCTCTGCGTCGGGGTAGGCCAAGGCCTGGCGACGGTCTTCGAACGGGAGTAAGTTTTGGAGGTGGGCCTGACTGTCAGATCGTCGCAAGAAGCGCACAAAAATTCCGATGGCCATCACCGACGCGCCGCGTTCGCGTCAAGAGGGAGACAGTAAGACCATGATCTGCAGAACTGCGTGCTCCGTGATTTTCTGTGCGTTGCTCGTGCAGGCTTTTGTTGCTGCCGAAACAGCTCAGGAAAATGTGCCACCTGACCGCAGCGGCTTGGAGCGGATTCAAACGTTGCGTAAGGAGCGGCCGAATGATGGCTTGCTCATATTCTATGAAGCGATCGCTCACCTGACTCTGCACCAGCGCGAGCCGGCCCTCGCGCTCTTGCGCAGCTTGAAAGGCCGCAAACTCGGCCTGATTCCGGTGCGCGATGCTGGATTCGATTCCGTCTGGGAGGACGGCGAATTTCAAAAGCTGCGCACCGAATTACTTGAAGCCGAACCTCGGACGGCGAACTCGCCAGTCGCATTCCGGCTCAAGGATCCAAAGCTGATTCCCGAGGGGATTGCATTCGATCCTGCGGGCGACTGTTTCTACATTGGCAGCGTTGCGCAACGCAAAATCATCGTCGCCGATGCAAACGGTGAATCGCGCGATTTCTCGGTTTCCTCCGACAAGCTCGACCCGGTTTTGGGACTGACGGTGGATGCTGCGAAACGGCAGTTATACGCCGTCAGCACCAACGGTTTCGAGGAAAGCTCGAAAACGGAACGCCGTAATGCAGTCGTCTGCTACGATCTAAAAACCGGGCGGCTGGTGCAGCGCTTCACCGCTCCGGAAGCAACGCAACTGAATGATCTGGTCGCCGCTCCCGACGGCACCTTGTACGTGACCGACTCAGGCGGCAGCACTCTGTTCCGCAAGAAGCCGAACGAACAAACGCTTGCTGTCTTCGGAAAGCGCGGAGCATTCCGGGGCGCTAACGGTATTGCGATGGCGCGCGACGGCGCATTGTATGTCGCGGTATCCAGCGGAATTGTGCGCGTCGATACAGCGACTGGTGAACCGACGAGATTGTCACAGCCAGACAGCGTCGCGACCGGCGGTATCGACGGCCTTTACTGGTACGACGGCGATCTCATCGGCGTGCAAAACGTCACCAATCCGGGCCGCGTGGTGCGAATCGCGCTCGGCGACAGTGGTGGCAAGATCATCGGTTTGACCGTTCTGCAATCCCATCACCATCCGGATTTCGACGAGCCGACAACCGGCGCAATCGTACATAATACGCTCTACGTTCTCGGCAACGCGTCGGTCGGCCACTACCAGTCGGATGGAACCATCACTAATCCCGGCGATTTGAAAGGCTGCGCGATCATCGCTGTGCCTTTGCAGCGCTGAGACGAACGACGGCGAAACTTCGCAGTTGATCCACGGTCCTACCGCTGGCCGATTCCGCGTAGCGCATCGACACAGGCGGCGCGGTGCGCGGGAAGCCAAGACGCAACGCAGGCAACGACGAAGAGGAAAACGGCAGCGAAGCCAGTTAAAACCGCTGGGTTCGCACCGCGGACATAAGTCAGCACGCGCAAATACCGCATTGCAACCATGGTGCACAACTCACCAGCGAGCATCGCGCAGCCGATACGTCGCACGCCTTGCCCGACGATCAGGCGGAAGATGGCGAGCTTATCCGCACCTAGCGCGATACGGATGCCAACCTCGTGGAGACGCTGTGCGACTGAATACGCGATTACGCCGTATACGCCGAGCGTCGTCAGCGGCGGCGCGATTGCGATCGGTCACCCGCTTGGTTGCAGCGGCGCCCGCCTAACTGCGACCCTGATCCACCAGATGGCTCGCATAGGCGCCGCGCGCGGCATCGGGTCGCTCTGCGTCGGAGTAGGCCAAGGCTTAGCCACGGTCTTCGAAGGGGAGTGAAGAAAATGAGGTACGGGCGATTGATCTCAATCGCCCGCGGGGGGTTCGGTGAACCGCCCCTACCTAGCGGTTTTGTTCCGCGGCGAGGAGGCGAAAGAATAAGATAGTGCCACTTCTATTGAGCCCGTAAGATCACTGCCGTGGCGGGCGAAACTCCTTCCGACGTCAAATTCGACATCGGCCACGTCCTGTTCATCGACATTGTCGGTTATTCGAAGTTGTCGATTAACGAACAGAGCGCGCAGCTCGAGGCGCTGAAGAGGATTGTTCGCGGGACCGAACAGTTCCAAAGGGCCGAAGCGGAAGGTAAGCTATTGCGTCTGCCCACCGGCGACGGCGGAGCGATGGTGTTTCGTAATCATTCCGAAGCGCCGGTTCTTTGTGCGATCGAGATCAGCCGCGCATTAAAGAATCATCCGGCAATCGGCGTAAGGATGGGCATTCACAGCGGGCCGGTGAACGAGATCACGGACTTAAACCAGCAAGCCAATGTGGCCGGAGCCGGGATCAACACCGCGCAGCGGGTGATGGATTGTGGAGATGCCGGTCACATTCTGCTCTCGCGCCACGTGGCGGAGGATCTTGAGACGTTCGATCGCTGGCGGCCATTGCTGCATGACCTCGGCGAATGCGAAGTGAAACATGGCGTCCGCGTGGGTATCACGAATCTTTACTCGGACGAGTTTGGTAACTCGAGTCTGCCGGGCAAACTTCAAGCGGTTAGGAAACAGCGCAGTCGTATGCGCTGGGCGCAAGCGGCGATTGGGCTGGTTGTCGTCGGCGCAATTATCGCAGCGGCATTCTATTTCCTGCGCCGTCCGGTTCAGTCAGGCGCGGCGGTGGCTGACAAGAGCGTCGCTGTTCTCCCGTTCGTAGACATGTCTCAGGCGAAGGACCAGGAGTTTTTCTCCGACGGCATTTCGGAGGAACTGCTTAATCTGCTGGCCAAGGTGCCGCAGCTTCAAGTGGCGGCACGGACTTCGTCGTTCTCCTTCAAGGGTAAGCCGATCGAGATTCCGGAAATCGCGAGAAAGCTGCACGTGGCCAACGTGCTCGAGGGCTCGGTGCGCAAGAGCGGCGATCAAGTGCGAATCACGGCCCAGCTCATCCGGGCGGCGGAAGGTTACCATCTTTGGTCGGAAACCTACGATCGCAAGCTCGACGACATCTTCAAGATTCAGGACGAGATCGCGGGCGAGGTGGTGAAACAACTAAAGGTGACATTGCTCGGCGCGCCGCCGACGGTGCGCGAGACCGATCCAAAGGCTTACGCGCTCTTCCTTCAGGCGCGACAGGTTTCGCGCCAAGCCACTCCGGAGGCGTATACGCAGTCCGATTCACTTCTAAAACAGGCGCTCGAGATCGATCCGCGCTACGCCCCTGCCTGGCACGGGGTCGCGTCGAATTTTATCAACAAGGCAAGCTTCGGGCTGATGCCGGCCAGCGAAGGCTACGCGCGTGCCCGCGAGGCGGACGAGAAAGCATTGGCAATCGACCCAAACTACGCGCTGGCGCACGCCGACCTCGGTTACATCGCGATGGTAAACAATGACCTCGTTACCGCCGCAAAACATTACGAGCGCGCTCTAGCGCTTGATCCGACGGATCCGGTGGTGCTCGGGAATAGTGCTCTGTTTCTTCAGTCCCTAGGCCGGCTACAGGAAGCACTGGCGCTCGAGGAGGCTCTGGTGCGACGCGATCCGGTGAACGTGACGGTGCTTGGTAGCCTGGCCAGCGACCAGCGATACGCTAGACAGCTTGATGCGGCGATCGCGTCCGGCCGCACCGCTCTGAGTCTGAGCCCGGATCGGATCGGACAGCATTCTGAGATATGTAACGCAATGTTGCTCAAAGGCGACGGGCGTGGCGCGCTGGCCGAGCTCGAGCAAGAGAACAGCGAGATTTATCGGCTGATTGGCCTGCCCATGGCGTATCATGCGCTCGGACGCAAGACCGAGTCCGATGCCGCGCTCGCGACACTGATCGCGAAGTTCGAGAAAGACGCTTCCTGCAACATAGCCTGCGTCTACGCCTTCCGCGGCGATGCCGACAAGGCGTTCGAGTGGCTCGACAAGGCGGTCCAATATCAAGATCCCGGACTCTCATCGTACCTGAGAACCTGTTCGACAACATCCGTTCAGACCCGCGCTGGCTGCCCTTCCTGCGCAAGATCGGCAAAGCCCCCGAGCAACTCGCCAAGATTCAGTTCAAGGTTACTCTGCCGCCGCAATGAGTGCTGACGAAAAACGCAAACTCGCTGCGATCATGTTCACCGACATGGTGGGCTACAGCGCCTTGAGCCAGCGCGATGGCCACTTGGCGGTCGAACTGCTGGAGGAACACCGGCAAATCCTCCGCGGAATCTTTCCGCGCTTCGATGGCACTGAGATCAAAACCATCGGCGACGCATTCCTGGTCGAATTCGGCAGCGCGTTGGAAGCGGCGCAGTGCGCGATCGAAATTCAACGCGCGCTCGCCAAGCGCGATGCCGATGAGCCCGCCGAACGGCAAATTCAGTTGCGGATCGGCATTCACATCGGCGACGTGATTCACCGCGGGGACGATGTTTACGGCGACGGAGTCAACATCGCTTCGCGCATCGAACCGCTGGCCAGTCCCGGCGGAATTTGTCTCTCGATGGATGTGGAACGGCAGATTCGCAATGCCGTGGAGACGCGCTTCGAAAAACTGGCGCCTACTGAGTTAAAGAACATTTCGGTGCCGATGGATTTGTTTCGCATCGTTCTCCCGTGGGAACACCAGCAGAAGGCGGAAGGAGGAAGAACGAAGGAATATCGTGCAAAGGGCTCTGGCGTTCCCTGGCACGAAATCGTCATCGGCGCGCTGCTCGTCGCTGCCCTGGCTGGTGGTGCATATCTCTGGTTTCATCGCTCGAGTCATCCGGAGGCCGCCAACGCGGCGGTGGCGGAGAAGAGCATCGCCGTTCTGCCGTTCGTTAATATGTCTTCCGACAAGGACCAGGAGTTTTTCTCCGACGGCATTTCGGAGGAGCTGCTTAATCTGCTGGCCAAGGTGCCGCAGCTTCAGGTGGCGGCACGGACTTCGTCGTTCTCCTTCAAAGGGAAGCCGGTCGAGATTTCGGAAATTGCGAAAAAGCTGCACGTGGCCAACGTGCTCGAGGGCTCGGTCCGCAAGAGCGGCGATCAAGTGCGGATCACGGCCCAGCTCATTCGGGCAGCCGAAGGTTACCATCTTTGGTCCGATACGTACGACCGCAAGCTCGACGACATTTTCAAAATCCAGGACGAGATCGCGGGCGAGGTCGTGAAACAGCTAAAGGTGACGCTGCTGGGCGCGGCGCCGGCAGTTCGCCAAACCGATCCGAAAGCCTACGCACTCTACCTGCAGGCGCGGCAGCTTTCGAGGCAGGCCACTCCTGAGTCGTTCACCCAATCTGATGCACTGTTAAAACAGGCGCTCGAGATCGATCCGCTCTACGCACCTGCATGGAACTCGGTGGCGTCGAATTTTATCAACAGAGTATCCATGGCGTTGATGCCGGTCAACGAAGGCTTCGCGGCGGCGCGTGAAGCCTGTGAGAAAGCCTTGGCGATCGATCCCAGCTACGCGCGGCCGCACACCGGTCTTGGTTGGATCGCGATGTCAAACAATGACTTCGTTAGGGCAGCTAAACATTTCGAACGCGCGCTCGCCCTCGACCCGAGTGATACGAGCGTGCTCGGCGATAGTGCCGTATTTCTTCAGAAGCTCGGCCGGCTACCCGAGGCGCTGGCGCTGATGGAAGCTGTGCTGCGGCGGGATCCGGTGAATGTGACGGCGCTTTTCAACCTGGCCGGCACGCAGGCGATGGCGGGCCAGTTCGACGCCGCGATTGCGTCGTATCGTAGCGTGTTGAATTTGAGCCCCAACCGCGGCGGCGCACACAGTCAACTGGCCTTTACATTGCTGCACAAAGGCGACGCCTCTGCCGCGCTGGCGGAAATCGAGCAAGAAAAGAACGAGATTATGCCACTGGTCTGCCTGCCCGTGGTGTATCATGCGCTTGGGCGCAAAGCCGAGTCCGACGCCGCGCTCGCCGCTCTGATTGCGAAGCTCGAGAAAGAGGCCTCCTACAACATCGCCGCCGTCTACGCCTTTCGCGGCGAGGCCGACCAAGCCTTCCAGTGGCTCGACAAAGCTGTCCAATACCAGGACGGAGGACTATCCGACATCGCGACGGAACGTTTGTTTAACAAAATCCGCTCAGACCCGCGCTGGCTGCCCTTCCTGCGCAAGATCGGGATGGCCCCGGAGCAACTCGCCAAGATCCAGTTCAAGGTGACGCTGCCGAAGGAATAAAATCGTCGCCTGATCGGTCCGTCCTTCCGCGCGCTCAGCCCATCGAAGCCAGCTTGGCAAAGCCGGACTTGAACGCTCCCACCAGCGTGTCGATCTCCGCTTCGGTCATCGGTGTGGAGAACACGCACGTACCCGAACTGATGATGATGCAACCTTCGTTGTAGAGGTGATCGAGCAACGCCTTGAGCCGGCGCGACTCGTCGGGCGTTGGGTAGGCATCGCGGTAATTTCGCGGAGGCGTCTGCTTCATGTGCACCAGGAACATCGAGCCCGCCCCGGTGACGCTCGCGGGCACGCCCGCCGCGCGGATCGCGTCTTCGATGCCGTTCCTGGCCCGATCAGTCAGCGCGTTTAGGCGCGCCACCGCGGGCCGGTCGAACTTCAGCATCGCCGCGATGCCCGCGGTCATGGTGATCGGGTTGGCTGTGAATGTTCCGGAGTGCGGGAACACGTAGCGGGGCGACTGCGGGTTGAGCACATCCATGACTTCGGCGCGGCCGGCGACGGCGCCAATGGGAAATCCACCGCCGATGATCTTGCCCAGCGCGGTCAGGTCGGGCGTGACG
>JBKPQI010000024.1:0-9221 GCA_046733975.1 Verrucomicrobiota bacterium | reverse complement strand
GTTCAATGATCGGCTTGAGGCATTCCCTGACCCGCGTGAGATGGGTGGCTGCGGCGCGTTCTCGGGTTCGCACAGCATCGATCTTTTTGCGCACATATTTGCGCGAAAGCAGGTCACCGTTTTTCGCCAGCGCAATCAATTCGTCGGTAATGGGATTCATCGCGATCGAGCCGCAATGCAGCACGACAAAAGGAGCATTCAAGCGCTCGGCAAAATCCACAGTTTGCAAGGTTTGTTTCACGGCACGATCGCGCTCGCTTTTCGCGGCAGCGGAAAATTCGTAGCAATCAGGTGATGCGCTCATGATTTCGACCGGCAACGGACAGAAATTGTGCAAGCTGCTGATTCGCACTTCGCCGGCATCAAACATCTTCTGAATTCCGGGCATCAGTGAAATGCGAATGCCGTGGCCAAGTTCAATGAGATCGAAACCAAGCGCCTGAATCTCGCGCAGCATTTCATCGCCCGAAGTGTGGCGTCCCGAATTCCAAGAGGTCGAGAACGCAATCATCCGCCAGAGGCTGATCAGGCGACTGGCGCCATTTCGGATTCCGATACAGGCTGCAGGGGTTGGTCGCAAACATGGCGACCCGCCAGCGTCAACACACAAACAGCTGCAATTCCGTAAATCACCGACGACACCCCGAGGGCGGTGCGCATACCGATCAGATCAGAAACACCCGGCACGACCAATCCGCCGATCGGCATTAAACCAAAGAAGCTCATCCCGAAAACCGCGGAGACACGGCCGCGCAAAGCCGGCGGCGCATGTTCCTGCACGATGGTGTTAGCCAAACCGAAGTTCATCGAAAGCGCGATGGCGACGAGTCCCATGGCCAACGCGGTGAACAGAAAACTGTGCGACCGCGACATACCAAAAACTCCGGCCGCGATCGCGACAACATTGAAGCTCATGAATCTCAGTCGGCTTTCTCGTTCGACCGTCAGCAGACCAACCGCGCCGAAAAACGCTCCGGTCCCACTGACGGCCATGAGCCAGCCAAGTTCGCTCGGTCCGAGATGGAGAAGATTGCGGACATAAAGTGGCAACATTGCGGGCGAGATGGCGGGGAAAATGAAAATGGTGTTGAGCGCGATCAGCATGATCATGGAAATGATGATGCGATTGGATCGAACGTAGCGAATACCTTCACCGAAACCGGTCAGCCGCTGCGCTTCTTCTTCAGCTGTGCCGGTGGGGCGTTTCGGGAGCGAGACCAGGGCAATAATTAGCGCAACGAAAGATACGGCGTTGGCGAAGAAGGCTGATGCGGCGCCCCACCACCCGACCAAAATGCCGGCGACTGACGGTCCAATTAATCGTGATCCGTGAAACACTGAGCGATCGAGCGCCACCGCCGATGCGATCTCCTCGCGTTTTACCAGTTCTGGAACAAGCGCGGAAAGGGCGGGCATTTCAAACCCGATCGCGATTCCGAGCAAACTCCCAAAAACAATCATGTGCCAGATCTGGATTTGGTGAGTTGCAACCAGCCATCCTAGGGCGACGGCAAATGCGATTTGCGCAACTTGCGTCGCGATTAAAATCTTGCGCTTGTCCGAACGATCCGCCGCCGTCCCGCCAGTGGGAGTAAAAATGATCGTGGCGATACCAGTGGCAAAGGTTGCCAGTCCGATCATGAACGCGCTGTTGGTGAGAGTGCTCATGACGTAGCCTTGCGCCATCCACTGCATCCAGGTGCCGCTGTCGGAAACGAGCGAGCCAAGGATATAACGGCGAAACGGCCCGGCGTGCAGCAGCGCGAGCATTTTTCGTCGTGAACCGGGTACGTCGGTACTCATGGGCAAAAACAGATACGTGTGACGCGACGCCGTAGCAATCGCGTCAATGCCGCCGTGGCGCTTACGGGTGAGGCCGGAGATGATTGGCCCAGACCAACAAGCCTGCCAGCACCCCCAGAGATGCGATAATAATTGCCAAAGCTTTTTGCGTGTCTTTTGTCATGTGCAACGACGGCCACTTTGGGTTGGAACTGGACGCGCGTCCATGATTTTTCGCAACAAATCGCATCACGGTCACCCCGAGCGTAAGCCGAGGGATCCGTCGCGAAATCTTTAAGGTAACTTCATCGGGATCCCTCGACTGCGCTCGGAATGACTGTTGCAAACGCGCAGAAAACAGAGGGCGCTCGTAATTAATGAGGAGCGCAAATTTCTGCTGACAATTTTTTGAAAACGCCTCTCCTCGATTATCGTTAGCCATGCGCATCGACCGCTTTACCCAAAAGATGCAGGAAGCGTTGCAAGGCGCGCAGGATATCGCGTCGCGTCTGCAAAGTCCTGAAATTGGGAACGAACCTTTTCTCCTCGCCCTTCTTGATCAAGGCGAGGGAGTAACCAGGCCATTACTGGAGAAAATTGGTGTCTCGGCCGATGCATTGCGCGGCCGGCTCGAAACTGACTTAGCGCGCAGGCCAAAAGTTAGTGGCTCGGTTTCTGATTTGCGCATGTCCAACGAGCTGCGGCGCACGCTCGATTCTGCCGAGAGCGAAATGTCAAAGTTGAAGGACGAATACCTGAGCGCCGAACATTATCTGCTCGCGCTGGCCGGCGAAAATAATTCCACCGCCAAAGCGCTGAAAGATCTCGGCGGCAGCCGTGACAAGATCATGCAAGGATTGCAGCAGGTGCGCGGCTCACAGCGCGTCACCGACCAAAATCCGGAAGGAAAATATCAGACGCTGGAGAAGTATGGCCGGGATCTGACGCAGTTGGCGCGGCGCGGGAAAATCGATCCCGTGATCGGGCGCGACAATGAAATTCGTCGCGTTATGCAGGTGCTCTCGCGGCGAACGAAAAACAATCCGGTCCTGATCGGCGAGCCGGGTGTGGGCAAAACCGCGATCGTTGAGGGATTGGCACGGCGCATCATCTCTGGCGACGTCCCCGAGTCGTTAAAGAACAAACGCATCATTGCGATGGACATTGGTGCAATGGTGGCGGGAGCAAAGTTTCGCGGTGAATTTGAAGACCGGCTGAAAGCGTTCTTGAAAGAAGTCACGGATTCGCAGGGCGAGATCATCCTCTTCATTGATGAGCTGCATACCATCGTCGGTGCGGGTGCGGCGGAGGGATCGGTTGATGCCTCCAACATGCTCAAGCCGATGCTCGCGCGCGGCGAGTTGCGCACCATCGGTGCGACCACGCTCGATGAGTATCGCAAGTACATCGAGAAAGACGCGGCACTCGAACGCCGTTTTCAGCCGGTGATGGTGAACGAACCGAGTGTGGAAGATACCATCGCCATCCTGCGCGGATTGAAGGAACGCTACGAAGTGCATCACGGTGTGCGCATCACGGATGCCGCATTAGTGGCAGCGGCAGTTTTGTCCCAACGCTACATCAGCGATCGATTTTTGCCGGATAAAGCGGTCGATCTGGTTGATGAAGCCGCTTCGCGCCTCAAGATCGAGCTGGATTCGATGCCGACGGAGATCGACGTGATCGAACGCGAAATCATGCAGCACGAAATGGAGCGGCAGGCGTTGAAGAAGGAAAAGGATCCCGCCAGCAAGGAACGACTGAAGAAGCTCGAGAAGGAACTGGCCGAGTTGAAGGAAAAGTCGAGCGCCCTGAAGGCGGAATGGCAGAAAGAAAAAGCGCAAATCAACGAGCAGGCGAAATTGAAAGAAGAGCTCGATCAATTGCGAACACAACTGGAGCGCGCGCAGCGACGCGGCGAACTCGCCAAAGCCAGCGAGATTCAATATGGGAGAATTCCGGAGCTGGAGAAGAAACTCGGCGCGATAGAAGCGGCTGCTCAGAAGGGTGGGAAACGGGCCGCGCAGGAAGGGAGCAGTCCGAAGCGAAGACTCTTACGCGAGGAGGTAACGGAGGAAGATATCGCACAGGTCGTTTCGAGCTGGACTGGAATTCCAGTGTCGCGTTTGCAGGAAGGCGAACGGGCGAAGCTGGTGCGCTTGGAAGAGCATTTGCATCAGCGCGTGGTTGATCAGGAAGCTGCCATCAAAGCAGTGGCAAATGCGGTGCGACGTGCTCGCGCCGGATTGCAGGATCCAAATCGTCCGCTCGGTTCGTTCATTTTTCTCGGACCCACTGGTGTGGGAAAGACTGAACTCTCGCGCGCGCTGGCGGAATTTTTGTTCGACGATGAGAACGCGATGGTGCGGATCGACATGAGCGAATACATGGAGAAACACACTGTCGCGCGATTAATCGGAGCGCCGCCGGGATACGTTGGTTATGAAGAAGGTGGACAACTTTCTGAAGCGGTTCGACGCAAGCCTTACTCGGTCGTGTTATTTGACGAAATCGAAAAGGCGCACCCGGACGTATTCAACGTGCTGCTGCAAGTGCTCGATGACGGACGGATCACGGACGGGCAGGGGAGAACCGTTGATTTCAAGAACACAGTCATCATCATGACTTCGAACATCGGTTCGCAGTACATCACGGAAGAAGAATCGAGCGAAGGCCGAAGACGCTTGGTGATGGATGCGTTGCGAGCGCATTTTCGCCCGGAGTTTTTGAACCGGGTCGATGAGATTATTATTTTCGAGAGGTTAAGTGAGGAGGATTTAAAGAAGATTGTCGAGATTCAGTTGGCGCGGCTAACGAAACGTCTGGCGCAGCAAAATATCAGATTGGATTTAACCGACTCGGCCAAGACGCTCATCGCCCGTGAAGGTTATGATCCGGTTTATGGGGCGCGACCGTTGAAACGCGCAATTCAACGCGATCTGCTCGACCCGCTGAGCATGAACATTCTCGAAGGGAAAGTGGGCGAAGGGCAGAGAATCGTAGCCGACGCGAAAAACGGCACGATCGAATTCAGCGTGCGCTAGCCAGCCGGCCTGTACCCGGGCCTCGATCTGTAGCCATGGTCGCTGACCCCGGCCGCGCCGCCCTCGTGATTTCGCCTTTCCAGGTTGTGTAATTTCCCTAGGCTGATGCGCCATGCCCAGAGCCGAACAGCTTGCCCAATTCGTCTTCTTTGTTCGCGGCGAAAGAGTGATGCTCGATGTCGACCTCGCTGCGCTCTACGGCGTCCCCACTAGAGCTCTGAATCAAGCTCTTCGCCGCAATCGGGCACGCTTCCCGGAGGACTTCGCCTTTCGGCTCACGGCGGCGGAAGTCGAGAGCTTGAGGTCACAAAATGTTACCTCATCCGCGGCGAGACCACCTATGTGGTCACGAATTGTGACCACATCCCAAAAGCGGCGGCGGCTGGACGCGCTTCCCTACGCCTTCACCGAACAAGGCGTAGCGATGCTCTCCAGCGTGCTGCGGAGCAAGCGTGCGGTCGAGGTGAACATTGCAATTATGCGCACATTCGTGCAGCTCCGTCGTCTCATGGATACAAACCGCGATCTGGCGCACAAAATCGATGCATTGGAAAAGAAGTACGATGAGCAATTCGCTGCTGTCTTTGAGGCGATAAGACAGCTGATTACTCCAGCGTCGCCACCCAAAAAACAGATCGGGTTTCATCCGTAGCTGCCTTCCGCGCCTTGCTCCTGTTCTCCTAGGTTCTTCGCCCGTGACTCTCGACGCTCAACAGTCAGCGCCTGACCTTACGCGGCGCTTTTCACGCTAGTCTTGCAACAACGTCAGCTACTCTGCCCAGAATGGGCTGGTAAGAGATTGAACGAAATCGTGCTCTGCGTTATCTCATGGACATGATGAAACCCATTTTAGCGCTGTTTGCAGCGGCAGTATTGGTGGCGGGCACGTCCTTCGCGGGCGGCAAAGGATGTTGCAGTAAAGACATGCAGCAGGCTTCGAACAACAATCCGAGTTGCATGAACCTGGCGAGCCTGAACTTGACCAAAGATCAGAATGCAAAACTAACCGCCTGGCAGAAAGAATGCATGAAAGATGGTTGCACCAAAGAGAGTCGCGCTGATTTCATGAAGAAGGCCAAAGGCATTCTGTCGGCGGATCAATATGCTCAGCTCAAGTCGGAGTGCGACAGAACGATGGCTAAAAAGAGCTGAGGTCCGAGCTCACCGCGGGCGAGTCTTCGACCGAACTGGATTTTCGGATTAGATTGAGAACGCATCGGTTAATCGCCGGCGCGTTTTGCTTAAGCGGACGGACGCGTTTCCCTGTATCGCGGACGCGCAGAAACGCGTCCGTCCGTCGCTGCCGTTATGTAAGGCAACGGCGAAGCCTTCCCTAAATAAGGGTTGGCAGTCAGAGACAGCCGCTCCTTGGCGCTTCCCAGGCGGTCGCACAGATCAAATGATTTACAAAATCTTCTGCAGCAGCTCCGCCAATCTCCAGCCGGCTTTGTGTAACTCGTTGCCGACTACCTGCGTTGACCATTCAAGGTAACCGGTGCCCATCTCATGGGCTTCGCCTTTGGCAAAGACCCGGCCATCTTTTTCTTCACGGTGAACGTGCTGGAATTGGACACGCGTGTGAGCTTCGCGCGCAATCGGCAAAATCTCGTTAGCCCATTGCTCGGCCCACGTTTTCGGATCACCGGACGTGCGCCAGTTCTTTGGCTCGTTAGCAACAAAGTTCGCGATCAGTTTTTCTTTCGCCGGACCGTAAACGCTCTGGCGTTGTTCTTTGGGCACTTCGTCGGGTGTGCCGATGGTCAGGTTGCGGACGGTATCGAGGTCCCAGTAGGCGTGGAAAGAATGATAATAATGCCGTGGCCGTCCTGCTGTCGGGTTATGGACCAAACTCAACGAGTTTCCGCCTTCGTCGCCGATCACCGCTGCACCCGCATCCGGATCAATCGCTTCTCCCGCCTCGTTGAAATATTCGGCGCCGATGTGCAGCGGCTGGTGAATGTCTCCCACACAATGCACCAACAGAATAAGCGCAATCGTCCTGGTTATCTTTCGGGGATTATCCTCTGGAATTTCGCCGCGCAAAACCGCGATGCAGTAGGGAATTGTATGCACCACATCCCAATTGCCGCGACCAATTTTGCCGTCGCCGTATTTCTCTGCCTTCTGCACCGGCACATCCGTGTAGTGCATCCAATGATAGGACGGCGTCTCCGGGGTTGCCTCGGGACTGGGAGGATTCGCACTCCAAAAGTCGTGCAATTGTTGCTCGATCTTCGGATGTGCAAGGAAATGAATCCCGTGGCCATCATCCGGTCCGCGTTTGTCCCAGCTTTTGATGTCATCTGCGATCAGCGACGCGCGTTGCAGCGAGATCCCGTCGACAAGGGTTTTGATTTTCTCAGCCGTCGGTGTGCCGGCAAGTTTGCGATCGGCAATGGCGCCCACGATCTCATGTCCGAGCGGGCCGTAGGCGGAGGCGCGGCATGCGAGGTTGAGCAACGCAATGAAGGCACAGGTTCGCAATACCATTTTGGAAGCGGGACATTTTCGAAAAACGAGGACATGTCACAATGTTAAATTTTGGGTCGTTATTGGAGAGTTTTGCATCGTCATCCCGGGCGAAGCGAGGGACCTCTCAATTGGTTGAATATCACACAAGGGTCGTGAGATCCTTGGGTCCGAGCCGGACTGGCAATATCTGCGCGGCTCAGGATGACAGATGGCGAGACGACACGTGAGAAGCAAACTTCAGGGTTCCGCGGTCACCTCGACATCAAAGGCATATTCCATCCACGTTCCGCGCGGGCGCGCGCGTTGTCGCCCGACGGCGCCGTGTGGTTCGTCTTCGCCCCAATATAAATCGATCTGCAGCGGGTGAACGCCGGCGCCGGTATCGCAAACGGTCCATTGGTCGCTCCCGGTTTCCTCATTGACGGTTTGCGATTTGATTTTCAATCGCGCGTGTTGATGCAGAAATCGATTGCGTGAGGAAATCGCACAAGACCGCCGCGGGACGAGTACCTCGCCGCGGCGGCCAACCGGCACCTCGGCAAATGCATATCGATTTCCGCCCATCCAGCGGATATAGTTTCGGCCGTCGACTGGTTCGTTAATTCGGCCAAAGCCTTCTTTCTTTACCGCGACGAGGAAATCACGCGGGTATTTCCGTCCGCGTAATCCTGCCGGCGCCGTGGGTGTCGCATCAAATCCGCGTTCAGTCGTGAAACCTGATTCCTTCGGCGTGTAGTAAAGCGTGCAAAAGAAAATGCCCGGATACATCGTGGCGCCGTCGGTGTCGGCTGCTGCGCTGGCAAATTTACGCGCGCGATGTTTCAGCTCGTTCACTTTCTGTTCACGGAATGCGCGCAACTCGTCATCCGTCATTTTGTCCATCGCCATCTCGGGAGTTTCGGCGAGGGAGGAGATGGCGCCGAGCGTGAAGATTAAAACCCGTCCCTGCCAGGCACGGCGTAGCAAAAAGGTTGGGACGCGACCCGCTTTCGCGCAGCTCCGGCGCGACAGGCGGCGCGCGCCCTTCCAGGTCTTCGTTAGTCTGGGAAAAAATCGCTGAGCGGCCCGCCGAGCAGGACCTCGATCGGCAACTTTTTGAATTCGTATTCGTAGGGCGGCGACTTCCACTGAAACGAATTCGCATACATCCGGCGGATACAGCGTATGACTTCGAGCGCCGTCTCAACGGGACGAAAAGCATCACGGTCGGTGACATGCAATTGCGCGCCGCCACACAGTTGGTCGCAGAATTTATGGAACGTCGGTGCGAAAAACATCGCGCGGAAATATGCGCCCGGTAGTTTCCGATCGTTTAACTCACGAGACAACGTCTCCGGATCGATCCATGGCGCGCCGAAGATTTCGAATGGACGCGTGGTGCCGCGGCCTTCCGAAAGATTCGTTCCCTCGAGCAAGCACATTCCGGGATAAACCGTAGCGGTATCCAACGTTGGCATATTGGGTGACGGCATTACCCAGGACAGACCGGTCTGATCGAACCACATCCCGCGTTCCCAATTTTTCATCGGCAGCACGGTGACCGCACATTTGGGAAAACATTCGTCGCGAAATTGCAATGCGAGCTCACCAATCGTTTTGCCGTGGCGCACCGGGATCGAATGCATCCCCACAAATGAGCGGTAATCGGGATTGAGTTTCGGGCCTTCAACTGCGACGCCGTTGATGGGGTTCGGTCGATCGAGAATGACGACGGGAATGTTCTCGCGTTCGCACGCGCGCATCGCGAGATACATTGTCCAGACAAAGGTGTAGTAGCGCGCACCTACATCCTGCACGTCGACGAGGAACAAATCGAGATCCAGCAACATCTCACGCGTCGGTTCGCGGTGTTCGCCGTACAAACTGTAAACCGGAATACCGAGTCGTGGATGCTCATAGCTTCGCCATTCCACCATGTTGTCC
>JBKPQI010000023.1:0-5172 GCA_046733975.1 Verrucomicrobiota bacterium | reverse complement strand
GTGCGCAGCTTTCCGATGTGCAGACGCTCATTCTCAAACAGGGCATGCTCCTCGTGGCGATCGGGTCCTTATGCGGATTGCTGCTGGCGTTCGGGGGCGCGCGCTTGATGAAGAGCCTGCTTTACGGCGTGAGCGCATCCGATCCAATCACCTTTACCTGCGTTGCCTTCATGCTCCTCACGATCGCCTTCATCGCCTGCTGGATCCCGGCCCGCCGCGCCAGCCGCGTCGACCCGATGATCGCGCTCAGGGCGGAGTGATTCAGAGGTTCACCCCGAACTGCATCAATACAGTTTGGCGTCTCTACCTGCACGAGCTCGGATCTTACGAGGTGAAACACGGCGCGCTTGTGGACTTAGTTAATTGTCTCCTGCTTGTGACGGAGCAATGCCAGCGCGAGATTCAGGAGCGCACTCGCCGCCTCCTAGGCGACGGGGAGCATCAATCGAGGTAATCTACCGGGCCGTAGCCTTCGCGCGCGCGTGCGCGATAGTTGTGACAGAAAGGACAGCGAGTCAAAAATCCGCAGCCCAGTGACTTTGAACCCGATGGCACCTGAGATCGTCCGGCTGGATTTAGGTACCGGAGCGAGACAGGTGATCGCCTCTGCCCTGGATCTCCCGACAGGAATGACATTCGGGCCGGACGGCAATCTCTACGTCTCCAACTGGGGCTTCGGTCCCCCGAACATGGGCGAAATCTTGAAAGTTACGCTGCCGTGAGCGCTACGCACAAAGGAAGGTCTCAGTAAGCTTCCGTCGGATCTCGGGCAGCGTTACGAAAACTCCAGCAGCATGATCTTCCCGCGATGACTCCAGATGACCTGCGCGCTTCCCGCGACAATGACGAGGATGATGGGGCACAAACCACCACCGCACCCTCCGAACTAGCTACTCTTCTAACGATTGTCTAGTTGTCCCCGCGCACAAACCGCCGAAGTAAGCCAAGTCCAGTGAGCGCCGTTGCCAGGAACATCACCGTCGTGCCGCCATCGGGCACGGTTTTTGGACCAAAGGTCAGAAATTCCGGGTCGGGTAGTCCGGAGGCGAAGATAGTTTCTTGCGCAGTTGGGCTAAACTCCAGGATTTGGCCCGTGCCTCTGTCTGCCACAAATAGGTTGCCCGAGGAGTCAAACGTTATACCACGAGGACCAACCAGCCCTGAGGCAAATATGCTTTGCATCCCGGTTGGAGTGATCTCAACGATCTCTCCCGAAGTCGCGGAAGTCAGCACCGAAGCAAACATATTGCCGGCAGCATTGAAGGTTATGTCTACCGGTGAAGCACCAGCAAATGTAACGAACGGATTAATCGTTCCATCGGATGCAACACGGAAAATGGTACCATCGGAGGAGTCGGCTGCAAAAAGGTTGCCCATTTTATCCAGCGCCAATCCAAAACTCTGCCCAGGCAGGGGAGCAAACGGAGCGGCCGTCCCTCCACCGCTGGGGAAACGGAAAATCGTTCCCGGAAAGGGGACAGTTTGATCCCCCGCCATTACAAAAACGTTGGCACTCTTGGTAAGGATGTCTTCGAGGACGTTGTTACCGGGCACGATTCCAAAGGTCGTTGGTGTGCCAGGAGAACTAAATTTTAGGACAGTTCCGTGAAAGTTGCCGGTATTATCCAATAAGCTAGTTGCTACGAGGAGATTCCCTGAGTTATCGAAAGTCAATCCGCGTGGATGATCCAGCCCCGAGGCAAAGGTGGTCTGAGTTCCACCGGGACCAAATTGAAAGATTGCGCCGCTATTGTCCGAAACATAAAGTCCGGTAGGAAGAGCAAGCACTTCATGCGGTGTAAAGGCGGTGAGGAGTACTCCTGAGAGGGAGAGCAGCCCGATTGCGACTGCGACAAATCTTCGGTTCATAAAAGGCCTTTCGTTAAGGTTACTTGTGCAGCACTAAACCCTCGCGCCCTTGATCTACAAATTTTGCACTAGGCAGCATGGAAAATGCCCGCCCCGTTCTTTGGTTGGGGACAACTGCTGTTAAATTGCTGAAGCGGAATCGAATGTATTAATGAAATATAATTACCGTAATATCATTACTTCTACTTGAGTAGTAAAGACATCCGACAGATACCCAAAGCTGCGAACCTCCCGTATCGCCGTCCGCGTTTCTAATGAATTACTTACGTAAGACAAGTTAACTGTCGCTTTAGCTAACACTTATCGCCGAGTCCGACGCGAGCCGCACTGTAACAAGTCCTAAAGGCCTAACGAGCTCAAGCTCAGCCACGGCTCAGGGGAGCGCAAGCGGCAACTCTCTGTGGCCCCCATTAGCTACGCTGGACATCAAAAACAACGCCTTCTGAACCGTTGGCTGGCAGCCGTTGGTTTCGCGCCCGCTTCAGATCAGGAAAATCGCTCGACATTCTTACGGTTTTTTGGTGCGATTCTTTGAACCCGCCGACACCACGGGGATGCCGGGTTGCATGAAAGCGAGTATCGAACATGGCGCAGATGCCGAAATTGAGAAAGGTCGCGGAAATCAGCAAGGCGCGTGTGCTCATTGTTGACGACCAGCCAATTGTTCGCAAAGGACTCGTGCACCTGCTCGGCGGGGAACCCGATTTCGCTCCTTGTTGCGAAACGGACGATCCTCGCCAGGCTTTTGCATTAGCTGCTGCTATTCAGCCCGATCTGATCGTGACCGGTCTTTCTCTAAAAGAGTCACACGGTCTGGAATTCCTGAAAGATCTCCGCGTCCGCTGTCCTGAGATCCCGGTGCTTGTCTTTTCCATGTACGACGGATCGCTGTATGCAGAACGTGCCATTCGGGCCGGAGCGAGTGGCTTTGTAACGAAAAGCGAATCCACCGAAGAAGTGCTGCGTGCAATACGCTCTGTGCTTGATGGAGAGATTCATCTCAATAACCGACTTACTTCGCAGAGCCTGCGACGATTCTTCACCCCTTCGATGGTTAACAAGGGCTCGGATCTGGAGCGGCTAAGTGATCGAGAACTCGAACTCTTCGAGTACGAAGACGATACTGTGTGCTGCGTCAGTGAAAAGGAGCAGAAATTACTTCCGGTTTATGAACCCCTCCAAGAAGAACTGGACGCGCGATCAGACCTAACCTTTGTCTACCTTTCGAAGCCGCCGCCTTTAGAGCGGCTAAGAGTTATTCAGAATCTATTACGAACGGGCGCGGGTCGCTCTTCATTGGCGGCAAAAACACCACTTTTGCACGACGCAAGTATCTCGCCACCGATCCCCCCGCTTTCGCCCTCCAAATGTATGAAGAAAGGTCACCTGTCCTTTTCGACCTCGAATAAGCACGTACTGAGGGTGAATCTCCAGACTTGGTTCTCCCCGGAACGCAAATCGCGGCTCAAACTACCGAAGACTCCCGCGCGAATACGTTGAACGGCACACGGCACGCGAAGGTCAGTCGGATTCAGTTTATATCTGCTAGCTTTGGCAAACGTAAACACCCAGCTGGCCGCCGGAGCCGCTGCCGATAAAAGTAAGGCTGGTATCGTTAAGATCAGTCAGAGCGAAGTCGGTAAAGTTACAGGTGCCGCAGTGATCGCGGTGTTCAGGTCGGTCATCACCTTGTAGGGAGCCCAACAAAGGCTGGCGGGAAGGGAAAAGGGAGATTGCGATCCTGGCGTCGCAACTGCCACCCTCCGCGGACTCGACGCGGTACAAGTCGCGAATGTCACGACCGCTACACATGCGAAGATTATACTATCGCTCGTGGCAGCTACCTTCAAAGTACAACAAATGGCGTAACTCGTCGCATTTTAGGTTGACAAATTGTGTGTGCGGGTGAGAAGGGTTCTACAACGTGGTGAAAATCGTCACCCCCGCTACGATCGCAAGCCACGATGATTGGCTCCGTGATTGCACTTTCGCACCGAGCCACCACCACCCGCTTGTGCGCAGCACAGTGTCTGGAAACCTGTCCCAAAAACTTCAGAGTGCTGTGTGCACGAACCAGGAGCCGTTGGAGCGCGGTATTTTTCCACTGATTGATGGCGCGTTTGAGCCGATTAGGGAGAATCTACCGCGCGTGAACCAAAGTCATCCAGAGCCCAGCAAGCTCGTCGCGGAGGCGCATTCCTTTCGCCAGCTTTCATCCCGAGTGTTTTGTCCCGAAGTGAGTCTGGATTCCGTTCCTGAATACATTCTCTTCGCTCTGATCGGATCGTTCGCAGTCGTTTGGCCAATTCTGGCCATGCTACGCGTATTGGCGCGCTCATAGTTTGTAACCGGCCAGCGCGTCTTGTTTGCACAATGCTCACCTGTCGCGTCGTAGCCTTGCGCGAACGCGGATGTTACTTCGGGGCCAATGAGGCCACGATTCTCTCGAACCGCGGATCGCCGCGGATAGGATCCCAATACGGCAGTAACTTCAACTGGCCGTAGCTCAAGTCGCACGGCTTAGATGTGGCAACCCGAAGCTGCTCGAGAGCAAGATCTTTATCGCCGACCCAAGCTGCGGTGATGCTGCGATATCGGCTATCTGCAAGAGCGAAGATTATCCAAGCTCCCGCAGTCTGTATCGGCGAGTTGAGAGCGACGAGGAGTTTAGAGCGCGGTTTAACTCGTCACTGATGGTGCGTTCCGAGTTATGGGCTGAGGAGATTGTCAGCATCAGCGATTCCGTCAAAGGCAGCACCAGCATGGAAGAAATCAATGCTGCCAAGCTGATGGTTAATGCCAGACAGTGGCCGCGCTGTTCCGGAAACAATACGCGCGCGCGCGAGGGCATGTTTTCGGACAAATTCGGACACGAAATCTGCGTAATTCTGCGCAATTCGTGCAAACAGGCACCGGCCGAATAAAGCAGTTAATGCGCTGACTGGCGCAGTTTTGCGCCGGAATCGCGCAATCTTGCAAAATGTGAAAAGCGGGTTCGAATCCCGTTAGGGTCGCGACAGCTTATCTTTCTGTTCTTGCCGAAATATCCGTGGTCAGGGGCCGGCGCCGTACTCGCGACAGGGGTTGAAAAACGAATACGATCGCAATCTCACGACGTAAATTTAACCAGTTACTAGGGATCACTGCGGCAACGGTAGTCGCGCGACCGTCGCTTGGCTTCGCAAAAGCAACTCGGCCGCTTGCGGCGTCGCATGTCATCCCGGTTTCTGCGATGTTGGGCAGGAAACCCATGACCAAACGTATTCGTGGCGTGCTGGCGCCGGTTGTAACCCCGTTCAAGGC
>JBKPQI010000022.1:0-5327 GCA_046733975.1 Verrucomicrobiota bacterium | reverse complement strand
GCCATATACATTGGATCCGAATTGATACCATTCGGCCTGCTTTTGAGGCCACGCTTCGGTGGAGAAAAGCAGCGCCGATCGAATTTTGATTAACGATACGAAAAGGTTAATCCGCCAGTCTGTGGCGAGTTATGATTATGGTTCTTCTAAGGATGCGCAAAGATGACGGCGCAGCAGATTCGATGGCACACATGGTGGTAATAGGGAACCATGAGTGTTTTCCTAGTTTTGTTCATCGTTATCCAGGACGCAATCCGGCGCAGATTCTCCGGCACTTGGAGTTCAACAACAGAAGCCTTCGCGCGTTAGCATCCGTTTCAAAAAAACGGCACCTCGCGATTGCACCAGGTATCTGCTGCTATTTCCTCTCTGCGATCTTCTATTTCGTGCTCTTGCTCCAGCCTCAGTCTTCCTCGGCCTCGCCCATTTCAAGATGCGGCGGGCGCTCGAACGATTGGCGAAGCATCTCCAGCATGTTAACCAAAAACTGTTCAGCGCCTTCGCTGGCGATGGTCCGCGCCGCGGTGTGAATCCATGCGTCTTCCGGCACGAGCGGCGGATAAGGTCCGATGCCGGCGTAACAAGGATTCGAGATAACCCCCCGCACTTGCTCGGCAGTCCAACGACTTTCGTCACCGCTTACTCGCTGCACGGCGTTGACTTTCGGTAATGGCTGGCGGGTATCGACGCCTTCAGAAAATAGGTCGGTGAGGTTCATGGAAATAGTTTTCTTAGCGAGTATTTTGATGCAACCAAGAGTAAAGGTGAAGGCCTATGGCAATTGGTGCGCGCGCCTCTGATTTTGGTTTGGCCAACAGAAGCTGATAGAACTCGTTGGCTGTCTAACACTCGCCTCCGGTGTTAAGAACGTCGACATCGTTCCGGTGTGAGACTAAGTAGGTCGTTGTCAATGGGTAATATAGGTATGTGCCGCGTTTGTCAGCTGTCGAAACGTCCGGAAAGTTTACGAATCATTCAAAATTGAGGATCATTATAGCAATTATATTACATCGTAGATGCCGCTGCTAATCAGTGATTTACGTTTCAAATTTGTCGGGCAAAAACGAGTCAGGCGCACTGTATGCTTCTCGGCCTGTTTAATTTCGGGCCTTTCGAGGGTCGGAACTGCCGAAAAATCTCAACCCATTTTAAGGAACATTCTTATGAAAGTAGGAGTAGTTGTCGCGGGAATCGTAGCAGTGAGTGCGCTGGTCGTCGGCGCGCCAGCAAAAGCTACTATCTATAAAGAAGCCGTTTCAGGCGACTTGTCCGATAACAAGGCTGCTCCCACTCCATTACTCCTCACACCCGGATTCAATTCAGTTAGTGGCCATGTCGCCGGCTTTCCTGAGTTCGGCGGCACTGATCCTCAGGATTGGGTTTCATTCACCATTCCCGCTGGCTTCGTTATGGTTTCTTACGTCAACGCCAAATATACTGGCATCGATGATCAAGGGTTCACCGGGTTTCAATTCGGTTCCTCCTTCTCGGGGGACGAGTTCGACGCGGCAAGCTATGCAGGGTATGCCCATTTTGGACCCCTTGCACAGAACCCGGACGGAAACCCCGTCAGGCAATCAACTGTCGGTGTCAATTTACTTCCGCTGATGGCCGACCCGAGCTTTGCTCCGGGCACCACGGGTTTTACTCCGCCACTCGGAGCCGGGACTTACACGTTTTTAATTCAGCAGGGAGATCCCAACATCACGGGCTATCAATTTAACATGGTTTTGCGGCGGGCCGGAGACTTGCCCGATCCCGGGTCCACCTTGGGCCTGCTTGCGATCGGAAGCTCCGCGATCCTAGCCCTGCGGCGGCGCTTTAGTTAATTGGCGGGCTTTGTGGCCCATCGGCGCGCGCACACGAGTGATGTCGCCCCGCGGAATCGCTAGCGAGTCATGGCGGCATCCGCGTCATACGATCAGAGATACGTGGCTTTGCCTCCAATGATTCGGCTTTTGCTGTAACAGCAACTGCGATAGGTCGCCGGTGGCTGGCCGAGATAGTTGGCGGTCTGATCTCTCGCTGCCGGGCAGGCTGCGAATTGTCTGAGGTGCTGAACTCCGCCTTGGAATCCAGCAAAGCGCAGAAAACAAGGAGGCAACGCTCGCTCTGATTTGGGGCCGATAACAGACGACATTAAGTACGCCGATCTTTCATCCCCAACCGATCGTCCAGCCGGGCGCGAATCAGCAGCGTCGAAGTGATCGGCAAAAGCGGTCAGGAAAGGTACTTATGGCGAATACGAAAATACTAACCAAGCTGGGCGATTATCTGCTCAACAATCGTGAGGAGATCGTCAAGGAGTGGCTTGTGGCCGTTCAACATAATCCCGACATCGCCTCGTCCAATCGGATCGACGATGCTGAACTTATTGATCACCTGCCACAGCTCTTGGAAAATATTGCCGAGCGCCTGAACGATCCGCAGTCGCACTACGACTACGTTGCCATCACACACCCTGGACGAAGTCATGGTAAATTTCGCTGGCGCCAGGGATACAAGCTGCAGGAAGTCATACGTGAAGCCGGGGTGATGCATTGGATTCTGATGCGCGATTGCCTCAATGCCTTTGAGCGGGAAGCAGGTCCCCTCGAGAACGAGACTCGGGAAACGGCCGAGCGGATCATGCACGGAGCGGTCGAGGATCTGCTCGCTGACTCTGCCGGGCAATACCTGCAGGAACAGGAAAACAGATTAACTCATTTGAATGCCCGTCTGGCGGACGCGGTAGCTGAGTTACGACAGCAAAAACGCGGGGGCGACACGCCAAGCAAAAGCGATAAGACCCGAGGATAGGAGCTCTTCTTTCCTGTTCGGAACACTCGGCGCCTCGGCTGGTGCACTGTTGAAACTACTTAGGGTCTCGTCTCGAAGCGTTTCTCTGTTGCCAGGAACTCGGGTGACGGCGGCTTGAGCGGCTGGGCGCGTGAGTTTTCCATCCGCGTTAATCGATCCAATTCGGCTCGCTCGGTGGCCGCCTGGTAGGCGCGCAATGCCGCGAGATTGGCGACGGCCGTGTTGTAGACTTGCTGGCGCGCATAGTCATTGGCCCGATCGACTCGGGTCTCGCCTCTAGATCTCGAGGCGATTAAGTCTCCTACAACATTGGAGATATGATCATTGCCGCTGGCGTAGACCGAAATGCGCGGATGATAATACCCGTAATAGTCCTGAGCCGCCGCAATCGTCGGTAGAAGTAAGAGGAGGCAGGCGAAACGTTTCATTATCGTCCCGATCATCCGACCTTGACGATCTTACAATAAAGTACGCCAGACGTCTACTCACAATATCTAATTGCAAACGCAATAAACTTGAAAGATAAGGCATTGCCGTAGTCGTCTACGACGTCGAATGCGTTCATTGGTTATTAGCTGGATGCTTATCGCAGGCGCATGGACATGCTATGCCCAAAGTCCGCCCCCTTTTACCGCAGATTATTATGTGATGAACCCTGAACATTATCTGAACAAAACAGTCACCGTTGCCATAGCATTCCTGACTCCTCGAAACGAGCAACGGGCTGACCATCTCCGCGTCCTCGACGCCTACACCTACAATCTGGGGCGGAGCGGCGGACACATTTCTGTTGTGACGAGGAAAAGCAGCGCGCAGAAGCTGATTACTGTGTGCGGGACGCGTCTGCAGTTTTCTGGCCGGAGAGTTAGGACTACCAGGCTGCAAGGCACATTTCTGCAGGAGAAGGGAGGGCGCCACGGGTACTACTTTCTTGTTCCGTAGCGCCGCTTTTTCACTCAAAAGAATAGAGAAAGGTAAACATCAATGAAGAATATGATTTTCGCAGCAGCTGCTGCGATGCTGGTGTATCTGAACGGATGCGCCACGCAAACGAGCAGTGTCGCTGATACACCCTCAGAGCAGGCGCTCCTGACCGCTGGATTCAAGGTCAGACCGGCTACCACGGCCGAGCAACGCAATCACGTGGGCACGCTGCCGGACACTCGATTCAAAATGGTGAACGAAAACGGTCAACCTTACTACCTCTACGCCGACAAGAAGGACGGAAAGTTATATGTGGGAAACCGTTACGCGTATCAGGCCTACATCAACAACATCAAAAACAACCAGCTCCGCAAGGAAGGCGCATTCGTGTGGGAAGTCGACCCAAGCGACCGCGCACTCAACCGCACCATTGTCGTCTGGCACGGCTGGTCGCCGTTCGAACAATGGTGATTGGCGCAGAGTTGGGAACAGTTGGGTCTGGCATGAATTACGAGTAGTGGCGTCTGCGTTTTACATATGTAGGCGATGCGCCGCTGGTTCCGCTATCCTTAATTGCAGAGGCGAGTTTGAGAAGGCTCTCTCGAATCTGTGTTGGTGTCCAAGCCGCGAAACCGAAGACGAAGGCGGGCCTTAACTTCTCCCGGATACAAAAGAAGGATAAGGTTGACGGCCTTACTCCGATTTGGAGCGTAACCTGACGGATCATTGGAAACTCTTCCTCGCGCTTCACCCACGCGACGATGTTCAATCCTGCTTCCGGAACCTGCAATGTGAAATGGTCACCAAGCAACTCATTGAATTGTTTGACAAAGAAGTCTCGACGCTCCGAATATATTTTTCGCATCCGCCTGATGTGACTTAGGAAAAAACCCTCGGTGATAAAACGTGCCAGTGTGGCTTGCTCGATGGGAGACGAGTGTTGATCCATCGCGCTGCGAATTTTGACGAAGGAGTCGACGAGCGGCTCTGGTGCAACGATGTAGCCAAGACGCAAGGAGGGACAAAGAATTTTACTTACCGTTCCCGCGTAGATCACTCGATCGCAGTCGTCCATTCCTTGCAGGGAAGGTAGTGGTGGACCGGCAAAGCGGAACTCTGCATCGTAGTCGTCTTCGAAGACAAAGGCGTCATGAGCACGTGCAAAGTTGAGCAACTCCGTTCTACGTTGAAAGCTCATGGTGACGCCGAGAGGGAATTGATGGGATGGCGTCACATAAATGATCCGTGGCAGTGGTTCCTTTCGCGATCGCGAGATAACGATTCCTTGGTTGTCGAGCGGCTTGGGAACCAGCTTCACGCCCGCCAATGTAAGCACCCTTCGCGTCTGCTGATAACAGTGATCTTCGTCCATGCGATTTCGCCCGGATCTAACAAGGCCATTGCGCTGATCAGCATCGCCTGCTGCATACCAGCCACGATTACGACCTGATCGGGATGACAGCGCGCTGCCCTGAAATCACATAAGTACGCTGCAAGTGCCTTGCGCAGGTCGGCATCACCGCGATTGGACACCGCAGAAGGTTCACTCCTTTTTTCGCCAGAACCTGTGCTCTGAGCCGTTCCCAAACAGATAGGAAACTCGT
>JBKPQI010000021.1:0-10285 GCA_046733975.1 Verrucomicrobiota bacterium | reverse complement strand
CCCGCTCATCCGGTCCCGGAGGGCAGAACGTGAACAAAGTTGCGACCGCGGTGACGTTGCGTCACCGGCCTACCGGAATCAGTGTCACGGTGCAAGATTCGCGTTCGCAGGCGATGAACCGGCAAATCGCGCGCCAGCGATTGGCTGGACTCATTCAACAGCAGCGCGTCAGGCAAGAAGCGGAAAAACGCGCTCTTCGCGAAAAAGAACGGCGAAAAAAATCGCCGCGACCCGCGAAATTAAAGAAGCGGATTCTGGAGTTGAAGCGAAGACGTAGTGAACTGAAAAAACAACGGAGCAAGGTTCATGATTAACGAGACGTGCCGAGCTGGATCGGCCGTTCCAACGGGCGATGCTAATTTAACGCGGCTACGTTGCCGATATTTCGCCACCGGACGAGCCCGTCCGGCCGGCGGACAAGGGATTACTCGATCCACCCAATGAAGGCGTTACGTTTTGGAATCATTGGCGTGGGTTGGCCTGGTCAGCAGCATGCGATTGCAATGGCAGCGATCCCGGACGTGCAATTGCGATCGTGCGCCGATACGAATCCGGAGCGATTACGCGCCTTTGTGGACACTTACAAACCGGAAAGATCGTTCGAAGATTATCAAACGCTGTTCGCCGACGGAGATCTCGATGCCGCGATGATCTGCTTGCCGAACTTTCTTCACTTCCCGGCTTCGCTGGCCGCGCTGAAAGCCGGTAAACATGTCTTTTGCGAAAAACCGCCCACCATGAACGCAGCCGAGATGAAGGTATTGCGAGACGAAGCAGAGAACCGCGGTCTGATTTATTTTTTTGGTCGCCAGTTTCGATTCACACCTGCAGTTCGCACAGCTCGCGATATGATCGCAGAAGGGCGACTCGGCAAGATTTATCGCGCGCGTGCTACCTGGATCCGTTCGCGGGGAATTCCCGCCGGAGTTGGTTTGTGGTTTACCGACAAGAAACGTTCAGGTGGTGGTGCGTTGATCGACATCGGTGTGCATGCACTCGATACCGCCTGGTATTTGATGGGAACGCCGCGGCCGACATCGATCAGTGCAAAAGTTTTTCGCAATTTCGCGCGGTTCGTGAATGTGCCGATCTTCGATGTAGAAGATGAAGCACACGCGTTCATTCGTTTTGCGAACGACACAATTGTAGAGTTGGAGACATGCTGGGCGGCCAATCTGACTGACGACACGCCGGTGGGCCCGGAGTGGGTCGGCCGTGAATCCAATAACTGCGTTCTGTTTGGAACCAAAGGGACGCTGCGATTAAAGCCGTTGACGTTGTTTGAAGACGAGAACGGCAAGCTCAATACTCTCCCGCTGGAAGCCGGCTACATCGAAAGCAGTTTCGAAATCCAACTGCGCAATTTTGCCGATGCGATTCGCGGTAGTGCGCCGGCGATCAACAACGCGGAACAGGCATTCGAATTGATGGAAATGATCGACGGAATCTACGCCTCCAGCGAACTCGGACGCGAAGTTCCGATCCCGTGAGTCGCTAAAAAGTTCGCGAGAAATACATCTGTCAGCGGCATTTGCGCCGATTCTCAACAAAGGGAACTCAATTATGAAAACACTTATCCTTCTGCTTGGAATGGCTGTGATGCTCGGTTTGGCTTCGTGTGCGTCGGAGCCAGCGACGACCACCACCACGACGACTCACGAGACGACAACCGTGGCGCAGCCGACAACCACACAGCAGACAACTACTACCCGCGCCAGCGGCGGGTACTAATTCGCTGGGGCTCGCATCCATTTCGGGCGCGCGGCGTTCGAGTCGCGCGCTCTTTTTGCTGTGAGGGCCGAGAACCCGCGGCTTAAATGTTCGGCCGCGCCCTAATAAGCTTCCTTCGCCGGAAGCTGTAGAGTCCGCTGTCTCCAGCGAATTTGACGTGATTTTCCGCTGGCGACAGCGCATCCTACAGCACTTTGGAGATGGGGTCGGCTCTCGCGTTATAACCCGGCCGCCGGCGTCTCGACTTCGGCTTCCGCTTCATCGGCCTGACTTACCACCGGGGCAATGGCCTGCAGCTTTTCGCCTTCGCGCAAGGTGAGCAGTTTCACGCCCATGGCGTTGCGACCAGTTTCGCGAATCTCCTTCACTCGCGTCCGAATCAGCTGCCCCTTCGTGGTAATTAACATCACTTCGTCATTGTCGGTGACCGTGAGCGCGCCGACAACGTTACCAGTCTTGTCTCCGGTCTTCATCGTGATGATGCCTTTACCGCCGCGCGATTGTTTCCGGTAATCGTCAAAACGTGTCCGTTTGCCGATGCCGTTTTCACCTGCGACCAGCAACATCGCTGCCAGATTGACGATCGCGATCGCAACCACGTGATCGCCCTTCTCGGGACGAATTCCCCACACGCCGACGGTGTTGCGTCCCTGATCGCGCAGTTGCTCCTCATGAAAACGCAAACTCATCCCGTCCCTGGTGATGAGGACGAGTTCATCGTTTCCGGAAGTGACCTTGGCGTCGATCAGCCGATCATCCGGTTCAATTTGAATGGCGATGATTCCGCCTCTCCGAACATTCGCGTAATCTGAAAGATTGGATTTTTTGACAATGCCGGACCGCGTTGCGAAAACGATGTGCAGGTTTTCGTCCCACGTTTTGTCCGTCGGGTTGGGACCCGTGCTACGCTTTGACTGCACTCGAATGGTCGCAGCAATTTTTTCGGCGGCCCGCAGTTCCAGAATGTTGGCAATGGAACGGCCTTTGGCTGCGCGACCCATTTCCGGAATTTCATAAACCTTTTCCACGTAAGCGCGCCCCGATTCGGTGAAAAACATCAGAAAATCGTGAGTGGTAGCAGTGAAGAGATGCTCGACGAAATCGCCCTCTTCTTCCTGGGTTGCACCTTCCCGCGTTGACATTCCGATGACACCCTTGCCGCCCCGGCGTTGCGCGCGAAAAGCGCTGACGGCGGTGCGTTTGATAAACCCGCCGTGAGTGATGCTGATGATGCAACCCTCGTTGCGGATCAAATCTTCCATCGCGATCTCCCCCTCGTCCGGCATCAGTTGTGTCAGCCGCGGAGTGGCATACTTGTCGCGAAGCTCGCGCAATTCTTTTTTGATGATGGTGAAAACGCGCTGTTCTTTGGCGAGGATGTCGCGTAAATCCTTGATAGTATCGAGCAACTCCTTGTATTCGTTAACGATCTTCTCGCGTTCAAGTCCCGTTAGTTGATACAAACGCAGATCAAGAATTTGATTGGCCTGATGTTCGCTGAAAGCGTAGCGGCCTTCCGTTAGTCGTGCTTGGTTTCGAATGAGGATGCCGATCTGTTCGACCTGCCGTTTGGTAAATTCGAAGGCCAGCAGTTTGATGCGCGCTTCTTCGCGATTGGCAGAGCCGCGGATGATTCGAATAAATTCATCCAGATTGGCGAGCGCGATCAAATAACCCTCGAGCGTTTCGGCGCGTTCTTCTGCCTTGCGCAGTTCGAAACGGGTGCGACGAAGTACTACTTCACGGCGATGTTCGATGTAGGCCGCGTTTGCTTCCTTGAGCGAAAGGAGTTTGGGCCGTCCGTGGTCGATGGCCAGCATCGTCACCGCGAAGGACGATTCCATCGCGGTGTGTTTATAAAGATTGTTGATGACGACTTTCGGATTTCCGTCGCGTTTTAATTCGATGACAACGCGCGTGTTTTCGTCGGATTCATCGCGAATGGCGGTGATATCGGAGAGCACCTTGTCGTTCACAAGTTGCGCGATGCGTTCGACCAAGGTCGCGCGATTCACGTTGTAAGGGATCTCGGTGATTACGATCTGTTCACGATTGCCCTTGAGTTCTTCCACCCCGGCTTTGCCGCGGACTTTCATGCTGCCGCGGCCAGTCTCGAGATATTGTCGGATGCCGGCGGTTCCGAGGATCGCGCAACCAGTCGGGAAATCCGCGCCCTTTACGAACTCCATCAAACCATCAAGCGTGATATCGGGATCATCAATTTGTGCGCAGATGCCATCGATGACTTCGCCGAGATTATGCGGCGGAATATTGGTTGCCATGCCAACGGCAATGCCAGTGCCGCCGTTGACGAGGAGATTCGGGAAAGCGCTGGGGAAAACAGTCGGTTCGGTGCGCGTCTCATCATAGTTAGGGACAAAGTCGACCGTGTCCCTTTCCATGTCGGTCATGAGCGCGGCGCCGAGATGGGTCATGCGCGCCTCGGTGTAACGCATGGCAGCCGGTGGATCGCCTTCCACGCTACCGAAGTTGCCCTGACCTTCGATCAGAGGCTCGCGCATGGCCCACGACTGAGCCATGTGCACGAGGGTCGGATAGATTACGGCTTCACCGTGAGGATGATAATTGCCGCTGGTATCGCCGCAGATTTTAGCGCATTTGCGATGCTGTCGACCGGGGAACAGCGACAGGTCGTGCATGGCGTAAAGAATGCGGCGCTGCGATGGCTTAAGCCCGTCCCGCGCGTCCGGAAGCGCGCGCGAAATGATGACCGACATCGAGTAGTCGAGAAATGATCTCGATACTTCCTCGGCTACATTAACGGGCTCTACTTTCTCGTTGGCGTTGTACATTGTTTAGCGGTCATTCTGAGCGAAGCGAAAGCGGAGTCGAAGGATCGCGATGCGGTTACCTTTAAGTTTCAGCAACGGGATCCCTCGACTTGCGCTCGGGATGACGGATTGCTCAGACATCGAGATTCCGCACGTTTAACGCGTTGTCCTCGATGAATTGGCGGCGCGGTTCGACCACGTCGCCCATCAAAATAGTAAACATCTTGTCGGCATCGACCGCGTTATCTTCGTTAAGATCGACCTTGAGCAGTTTGCGCTTCTCAGGATTCATGGTGGTTTCAAATAGCTCCTTGGCGTTCATTTCTCCCAGCCCTTTAAAGCGCTTGATGTGCACCCCCCGCCGGCCGATCTCCAAAATCTTTTGCAGGATTTCCGGGATCGAAAACAGCGGATAGGAAACGGCGCGATCGCCGTCGCCCTCGATCAATTCAAAAATCGGTCGATCGCTTGCGGCATAATGATTAACCTTCAGACCCTTGCGGGCGAGTTCGGCAATAATCTTGTGGATAGTTGTCGATTCATGAAGCTCGACCAGCTTGCCGCGCCGCCGGCTGGAACCGTTCGTTTTTGCCGGAGCCGCATCCAGCGGCAAAAGTTCCTGCTGGGTATCGGTATCAAAAAGATTTAGGTCGGTGTTTTCCTGATGGAAATGGCGAACTGCTTTCTCATCATGAAAATAATGGACGCTCTCGTCATTTCCGTCGCGAATTTTCACGAGATAATTTGGGAGCTTGCCGGTTTTCGATTCGCGTTCGGCGAGAAAACTCTCGAAATCGCCGCCATGCCGGCGAATGGCTTCACTCAGTTTCGCGAGTTTGCCTAACGACTCCAGGATGTCTTTCAACTGCGCCGCCGTAATTTCCTTGTCATCCGCGAGGTTTTTCAGGCGCACATCTTCCGCGCCCAGCTTGATCAGAATCTTGTTTAGCTCGGCATCGTCCTCGACATACTCCTCGCGCTTCTTCCGCTTGATCTGATAGAGCGGCGGCTGCGCGATATAAATCTTTCCCGAGCGCACCAGCTCGGTCATTTGCCGATAGAAAAACGTCAGCAATAAGGTGCGAATGTGCGAGCCGTCGACGTCGGCGTCGGTCATGATAATGATGCGGCCGTAGCGCAATTTCGAAATATCGAAGCTCGCTTCGTCCTTTGAAGTTGGTGCGCCGTCTTCCTTCGGTTTCCCGATGCCAGTGCCAATGGCGGTGATCATCGATTGAATTTCATTATTCTTCAGAAATTGATCGATGCGCGCTTTCTCCACGTTGATTAGCTTGCCGCGGATCGGCAGGATGGCCTGGTAACGACGATCGCGCCCTTGTTTGGCCGAACCGCCTGCAGAATCGCCTTCCACAATGTAAAGCTCAGTCAGCTCAGGATCGCGCTCGGAACAATCGGCCAGTTTTCCCGGCAGCCCGCCACCGGTGAGTGCACCTTTGCGAATGGTTTCGCGAGCTTTTCGTGCCGCTTCCCGCGCGCGAGCGGCTGTCAGCACCTTGTCGAAAATGCGGCGCGCAATCGGCGGATTCTGATCGAAGTAGGTCATCAACCCGTCGTAAACGGTCGAGTTCACGATTCCGTCGATCTCCGTATTGGCCAGCTTGCCTTTGGTCTGGCCTTCGAAGCGTGGATTCGGCAGGCGAATGCTCAGCACACAAACCAAACCTTCTCGCACGTCATCACCGGAAAGAACGGGATCTTTGTCCTTCAACAGGCTGTTGCCTTTGGCGTACTGATTGATCGCTTTCGTCAACGCAGTCCGGAACCCGGTCAGATGCGTGCCACCGTCAGGATTCGGGATGGAATTGGCGAAACACAGAATCTGATCGTTGTAGCTGTCGTTATATTGCAAGACGCAATCGACGAAGGTTTCGTCACGCTGGCGCGAGATCACAATCGGCTTCGGATGAACAACGGTTTTGTTCTCGCCGAGTTGCCGCACGAATTCCTCAATCCCGTGCTTGTAATAGAAGGTCTCCTCCTTCGGCGATTCGTCGCGTTCGTCCGCCAGCGTGATTTCCAGCCCGGGATTCAAGAACGCCAGCTCGCGCAATCGCGTCGCCAGCCGCTCGAACTTGAATTCGGTCGTGAATGTGAAAATCGTCGGATCCGGTAAAAACGTGATCAGTGTGCCAGTGTTCTTTTTGTTTTTGACCTCGCCGATGACGCTGAGTTTTTCCGTTGTTTTGCCGCGCTCGAAGGCCATGTGATAAACCTTCGCCTCGCGCGTGACTTCGACCTTGAACCAGTCACTCAGCGCATTGACGCATTTGGCGCCGACGCCGTGCAAGCCGCCTGAATATTTATAGGCGCCCTGACCGAATTTTCCGCCCGCGTGCAGATTCGTAAGCACCAGTTCGACTGCCGGCATTTTCCATTTCGGGTGAATATCAACCGGGATACCGCGGCCGTTGTCGCGCACGGAGACGGAACCATCGACACGAATGGTGACTTCGATTTTGGTACAACAGCCGGCCAGATGTTCGTCGATGGAATTATCCAGCACCTCAAAGACGCAATGATGCAGGCCGCGCTCGCCCGTGTCTCCGATATACATGTCGGGTCGCTTGCGGACGCCCTCCAGACCCTCAAGTTTGTCGATCTGGGCGGCGTCGTATTTTTGGCTGGAACCGATGGCGGACGGGCGCGCCGACGAGACCGCTTTCACGGGCAAATCGTCGGCTATTTTAGGCATAGAAGATGGTCGCGCGACCACGGTTACATATGGTAGCGGAAAACGAGCCGGTCACAACAAATATCTGCGAAATTTTCGGACGGGCAAGCCCAAGGGATTGAGCTCTGGGAATGCGAAAGTCCAGCCCGTTGTGGTCTATCGGTCGGTTTCCGGTCGCGGATTTCGAATGGCTTGACCAGGGCTTTTCCGGGCCGGAAAATGGGAAGAAATCATGCGTTTCCAAACCCTTTATGAAGGCCGTTGGATCTTCGCGATTCTGCTCATTCTGGCGGTCGCATCCGCATTTTTTTCGATGTCGTTGTTGTTTGTGTTTGTCGCATTAATTCTTTACACAGTCGCCTTCTTCCGAGATCCAAACCGCGCCGACCCGGCCGATCAACGCGCTGTGGTTGCCGCTGCGGATGGAATCGTGGCCGATATCGAGGAAGTCGACGAAAATGAATTTCTGAAGGCACGCGCAAGACGCGTCGGCATCTTTCTGTCCATCTTCAACGTCCACACCAATCGCGCGCCCATCGCGGGCCGGATCGAGTTTCAGCAATTTCGGAAAGGTCGTTTTTTTGACGCGCGCCGTCCGGAATGTTCCGAAAGGAACCAAGCCATGACCTGGGCCTTTCAAAATCCGCGCGCCACCATTGTGGTGCGGCAATTAACCGGTGCGATTGCGCGGCGCATTGTCGGCTGGGCCAGGGTGGGGGACGAATTGAAACGCGGCGAGCGTTTCGGCATGATTCGATTTGGATCGCGGACTGAAGTATATTTGCCGCTCGACGCCGAGATTTTGGTCGGAGTAGGCGATCACGTCAAGGGTGGCGAGAGTGTGATCGCACGATTGCCGGAATGAACGAGCATCCAAAGATTTACCTGCTGCCTAATCTGATGACGGCGGGCAACCTGTTCTGCGGATTTACCGCTACTCTCAAAATCGTGCAGGGTGCCCTGATTCAATGGTCCAGTCCGGATGAAGCGGCGATACTTTTTCATGCGGCTGTCTGGTTCATTCTGGGCGCATGCATTTTCGATGTGCTCGATGGGCGGTTGGCCCGGCTGGGTGGACAGGACAGCGCCTTTGGCCGCGAATTCGATTCCCTAGCCGACATTGTTTCGTTCGGAGTAGCGCCTGCGCTGATGGTTTACCGGATCGTGCTGATCGACTTTCCGCGGGTTGGGTGGATTGTTGCCTTTGTTTACCTGGTCTGCGGCGCGCTGCGTCTCGCCCGTTTTAATACTATGGCGGCTAATGGCACTCAGAAAGACAAAACAGAGTTCACCGGCTTCCCCATTCCAGCGGCGGCAGGGCTGATCGCATCGATCACTTTTTTCATGCTCTGGTGGTTTGGCGAAAAGGGAAACGAGCTTGGGCGTTGGAAATGGGTGCTTCCGCCGTTGATGGTCTTTCTTTCCATCATGATGTTTAGCCGGCTGAGTTATCCGAGCTTCAAAGCGATTACCTGGCGCACTACTCGGTCACTGCCACGCTTTGCCGCCATCATTCTCATTCTCTTTTTCACGGCATTGAATTACGAATGGATGCCGGCAATCTTGTTTTTGGCCTATTTGCTTTACGGCTTTCTCCGTCCCTGGGTTTCAAAACGCTGGCGGCGCGAGATTGAAGAAGAAATCGGCGAAGAAGCCGAGGACGGGGAAGCCATCGAATTGTAGGGCAGGCGCATCGGTTGCCATAGCTAGCGGCGGTTTCTGACCATTGAGCCACAAAGATCGCCGCTCATAGAGCGCCGCTACAGTTGATTCAGCTGAGCGAGAATTTCCGGATCGCGTACGTCGGCCCATTCGCCGCTTAGGTCGAATGCTTTCACCGTCTTTCCGGATCGAGCAAGGGCACGAACCGCATCAGTCAGTTCGTACTCGCCGCGCGCGGATAGTCTTAATTTCGCCGTCCACTCAAAAATCCCGGGCCGGAATGCGTAAATGCCGGCGTTATACCATGGGCTGGTAGGTTCGCCGGCTTGCGGCTTCTCCCGGATATCCATCACCTGCATCCGATCGTTTACAAAAACGGCCCCGCCTTTGCTTACGTCTTCGTTTTTTTTCACGCTAACGATCGCTTCGGTCTCCGGCGGCAGTTCTACGAGCGATTTGTAATTTGTCGGATCGACGAGGATGTCGCCGTAGCTCAACACGAATGGGGCGTCATCAACAAAATCTCGCGCCAGCTCGACCACCCGTCCGGTCCCATCCTGGACGACCTGGGTGGCGTATTGGATCTGCAAGCCAAAACAGGTGCCGTCACCGAAATAGTCTCGGACCGCGCCGGCGTGGTAACCGACGATGAGCAAAAAATTCTTTACGCCAGCCGCCTGTAATCCTTCGATGATATGCAACAGAATCGGTTTGCCGCGTACCTTGATCATTGGCTTCGGAATCTCGGCCGTCAGTTCACGCATGCGCGTGCCACGGCCCGCCGCAAGTAAGACGGCTTTTCTTATCGATGTCATTCTGAGCGAAGCATAGCGCAGTCAAAGCTGCAACGCAGCCGACGCGGTCCGAGCTCAGGCTTTAAATTCCTGTAAAGCCATCCTACAGCTAGCGCAGCGGGATCCCTCGCCTCGGGATGACGATGCTGATCATTGCGAGTTGATTTGGGCAGCACTCTCGTGCAGCATCGCACCTCGTGTTAAAATTTCTGGGAAAGTATCGTGAGGCAGGGCTGTTGCTTTTGCGTGCGAGCGTCGGGCTAATTTTCATCCTGATTTGCGGACCGGTTCTTCTCTCGGGCGATCACCGTTGGGCGCAGTTTGGAAGCGCCATGCGCGTTTTCAACTTTCATTCGCATCTGGACTGGTGGGGTTTTCTTGGGGCGCTTGCCGGATGTGTCGGTGGAATTTTAATGATCCTCGGTTTTGCCTTTCGCATCGGACTTTTGCTGGCCTTTCTATGCGCTTTGGTCCATGCCATTGCAGTCTCCCACCACGAACACGGCCTTTACCCGATTATCATCCCGATCGAAGCCGTTATTGTTCTTGTTTGTCTATCTTTTATCGGCCCCGGAAAGTACAGCGTCGATAAAAGCTAGTGGACTATGAGCGAC
>JBKPQI010000020.1:0-32567 GCA_046733975.1 Verrucomicrobiota bacterium | reverse complement strand
AGGTAATACCGGTGCGAATGGCGCAGGAGTTTCCTTTCATCGACTTCTTTACCATTGAGGGTGCTGCCCACGAGCGTTTTATCTCAGGCGCCCGAGAAAATCATTCGTTGGATGAACAATTGAATCTCAGCGTGGCCGCATTTCTTTCAAAGGCGTGCGTGATGTGATAGCTTGGAACGATTCAAGCTAGGGAGCACAGGCGATGAAACCGAAAAGTCCGTGCGAAACCCACAGGGGGCGGGTTCCCGCGACCGACTATTGTTTCCGCTCCGACATGGGAGAGTGGGGTGGCTACTGGTCGGCTCCGGGGGATGGCGGAGATTCGGCCCATCGCAAATTTTATGATTTCACGCGTGAATTCATGCGGGAATCGGCGCGGGAACGAGCGAAAGAGATGTATGTCTTCGCGTTGGTTATGCTGACGTCCGCCTGGCCGGTCGGCTATATGATCTACAGCGTTATTCGATTGCTGCTCAAAGGCAGCCCGCTCGATTAAACGGCCATTCAATTCAGATCTTACCGCGGAGGCCAGAGAAATTCCGAGCGCCGCTCCGGGGTGGCTTCGGGGGCGAAGCCGTGGCGCATGATATTCTCGGTGACGACGCGCGGAACGAGGAAGTTGAGGAGATAATCGCTGCCGCCGGCTTTGGTGCCGCCGCCGCTCATTTTGAATCCACCAAATGGGTGACGACCCACCACTGCGCCGGTGCAGGAACGATTGACGTAAACGTTACCCGCCACGAGCTCCGCTTTCACGCGTTCTATATTCGCCGGGCTGCGTGAGAAGAATCCGGCAGTGAGCGCATAATCGGTGTCGTTGGCAATTCTGATCGCGTCGTCGAGGTCGCGCGCTTTCAGCACACTCAACACTGGACCAAAAATCTCACCCTGACTCAACGTCATCTCCGGTTTCACATCGGTGAAAATCGTCGGCGGAATGAAATACCCTTTGTCTGGAATATTGGTGGCCTCGAACGCAAGCGTCGCTTCGGTTTTGCCCATCTCGATGATTTCCTGAATGCGACGATATGCAGTTTCGTCGACCACCGGGCCGACAGTGATTCCCGGCTCCTCCGGATTGCCCACCCGCAGACTGGCAGCCGCCGCGAGCAAACGATGGATCACGCGCTCGTAATTTTCCTCGAGCACAATCAGTCGCGAACAAGCGGAGCACTTTTGTCCTGAATAACCGAACGCGGAATAAATCGTGTCTACGATAGTTTCGTCGAGATCGGCATCGGAATCGACCAGCACCGCATTCTTCCCGCCCATCTCGCAAACTACGCGCTTGAGTTCGCGCTGGCCGGGCCGGGTTTTGCCGGCTGACTCCCAAATTCGCAGCCCCACTTCGCGCGAGCCTGTGAATGCGATCATTTCTACATCCGGATGGTCGACCAAATGCGCGCCGATGACAGAACCGCGGCCGTGCAACAAGTTCAAAACGCCCGGTGGAATACCCGCTTCCTGGAACACCTCCATCAAAAGCGATCCCAGGATGGCGGAGGGCTCGGCTGGTTTCATGATCACCGCATTCCCCGTAACCAGCGCGGCCGTCACCATTCCGCACAAAATCGCAATCGGGAAATTCCACGGAGCGATGACGAGGGCGACGCCGCGCGGCCAGTAATGCTGATAACTTTCCTCGCCCGGCACGTTTTGCGTCAGCCGAGGATAACCGATGAGCCGCATTTGCTGGGCATAGAACAGGCAAAAATCCATCGCCTCCCGGATATCCCCGTCAGCTTCAGCCCAGGCTTTGCCAACTTCGAAAACTTCGACCGCGGAAAGTTCGAAACGGCGCCGGTCGAGAATGGCCGCCGCGCGTTCGAGTACGCGGCAGCGTTCTTCCACCGGCGTGCGTGCCCACGTTTCAAAAGCCCGGCGCGCTGCTTTTACCGCACGTTCGGCTTCGGGGATTCCCGCTTCAGCGACATAACCGACGATTTCGTCCGGCAAACTGGGATTTACCGACTTCAGCAGTTTGTCCGTCCAAATCTCCTGACCATCAATTACGAGCGGATGCTTTTGTCCAAAGCGCGCCCGCACTTCGCGCAACGCGATGCGCATTTTTTCCTGCGACTCGGGGTCGACGAAATTTACCAGTGAAGCGTTTTTGTAAGTATCGCCCGGTGGAGTTTCAAGCGTGGCCCCGTTACGACCCATTCCGTCATCCTGAGCGTAATCGAAGGATTCGGTCGGGTGAGCTTTGAGGTAAGATCCGCGGGATGCTTCGACTTCGCTCGGGATGATGGACGTCGATGGCGTCTCGCCATTGACCAATTCGCGCGGGTCGCGCAATAATTGAGCAGCGGAGACGTGATCGGAAAATTTCGCCCGCAAAAATCCTTCGTTCGAAGTGTTCTCGAGAAGCCGCCGCACTAGGTAAGACATCCCCGGCAGCAGTTCACCGACGGGCGAGTATTCACGGACGCGATAACCCATATCGACGAGCGCGCGCTTGATCGGCCCGGCCATTCCGTAAAGCAATTGGAACTCGAAGCGGCTGCGATCGATCCGCAGTTCTTCTGCCAGGGCCTGAGCGTAAGCAATGCTGCGGACATTGTGCGAACCGAAGGCGGAGGTCACGATCGATTCGTTCTCGAGCAGGATGCGAGTAAGTCTTTCGAAATTTGCATCGCTCTCCGGCTTTTGCAGCCAGACTGGGATGACCCAGCCGTTTTGCGTCGATTTAATCTTCTCGTAATCCCAGTACGCGCCTTTGACGAGACGAACAGTGAAACGCGTGCCGCGTGCTCGTCCCCACGCAATTAGATCGCGCAGATCCTTTTCGGCATCGCGTAAGTAGGCTTGCACAACAATGCCGGCGTGTGGCCAATCGCGAAATTCCGCCTCGGTAAAAAGCGTGCGAAAAAGTTCGAGCGTCGCGTTTTTGTGCGCGTAGCTTTCCATGTCGAAGTTGATGAACGCGCCCAACTCTCTGGCGCGGCGCAAGATCGGGCGGAGTTTCGGAGCAAGATGCGCAATCGCGTCGGCCGGATCGGCAGGATTCATCTGTGAATAAAGCGCTGAAATCTTCACCGACACATTGACCACCGGAAACAGCTCTGAATTCCTACCGAGCGGATCGCTCCAGCTGCGTGTTTCGCGAGCGAGATGCTCGAGCAATTGCTGGCAGCGCTCGGCGTATTCCGCCGCTTCCTCCTCGCTGACTACCGCTTCGCCGAGCAGATCGACAGTGAATCCGATTCCCTGCCGCCGCTTTTTCCGCAGCGTCTTCATCACATCCTGCGGATTTCGGCCGGCGATGAACTGCCGCGCCATGCCCGAGACATTCCAGCGCAGAAATTTTCCGCTGATGATTGGAACAATGCGCGCCAGCGACACGCCGGTGCGGATAAGCGGCGCGTATCCGTTACGCATGTCCGCGAAATACTCGTCGAGATGCTGCACGATGTCGGAGCCGCGGCGCAGCGAAGCGAGGACGTCGACGAACCGGAACATTTGCACTTTGAAATGCTCGTCGCGCATCGAGAACTCCATCATGCGCTGGTAAAACCCGGCCTTGCTTAAAATCGATTCCGGATGGCGATCGACCAGATCGAAGATTTGCATCCCGCGACGCTCGACCTCGTTCTGGATACTCATGCCCGACTGTAAACCGCTGCCCGCCGTTCGCAAAGCCGCGGCTGGCTACAATTACATGTGTCATCCTGAGCGAAGCGCAGCGAAGTCGAAGGATCCCGTTGCTTTACTTTTAAGGTTCCATGCAGGTTCCTCGACTTCCTCTCGGGATGACGGACAAGAATGCGACATCGCGATTGCCTGGAGCATCAAAGTCGGGTAGCGACTCCCTGCATGATTCTACCGCGCCAGGAATTCGCTAGTGACAACACAGCGGGCATTTGTCCGGAAGTAGCCGCTGCCATTGTCGAAGCCAATGCCGGCACAGCGGCATCCTATGGCGACGACGAATGGACACGACGGCTCTGCGATCGCGTCCGCGAGCTTTTCGAAATCGATTGCGACGTTTTTGTTGTCTTCAACGGAACGGCGGCGAATGCGCTCGCCCTGGCCCAGCTTTGCCAGCCATTTCACAGCATCGTCTGTCACCAGAATGCACACATCGAAAATGACGAATGCGGTGCATGCGAGTTTTACACTGGTGGATCAAAGTTGATTCCGACGCCTGGAGCCAACGGCAAGATCGATTTGCATGAAGTAGAAGCGGCTCTCGCGCGGCAGCATGAATTACATTCACATAAGCCGCGCGCGATCAGTCTCACGCAGGTGACGGAACTCGGGACCGTCTACTCTATTGATGAGACTGGTGAGATTTCAGCCTACTCGAAAAAGCGGTCGATGCTGTTGCACATGGATGGAGCGCGGTTTGCCAATGCCGTGGCCGCTCTTGGCTGCGCTCCGAAAGAGATCACCTGGCGCGTGGGCGTAGATGCTCTTTCATTTGGCGGAACAAAAAACGGTTTGGCAGCAGGCGAGCTCGTCGTCTTTTTTAATAAACAGCACAGCGTCGACTTTGAATATCGAGTGAAACAGGGCGGTCATCTCGCGTCCAAGATGCGCTTTTTGGCCGCGCCCTGGCTAGCCCTAATCGAAAACAACGTCTGGTTAAAAAACGCGCGTCATGCGAATACTGCGGCGCGACGATTAGCCGACGGGTTGCGCGATGGCGGAGCTGAGATCGTCTTTCCAGTTGAGTCGAACGCGATATTTGTTCGGCTCGATCCGAATGTCGTGTCGAAGTTGCGCCACCTCGGATGGGATTTTTACAAGTTCATTGAGCCCGATATTTATCGTGTGATGTGCGCCTGGTCTACCAACGACGAGGCGATTGCGGCCTTTCTTTCGGGCTACCAAAGTTGCGTGTCTTCGGCGCGCTGATAACATCGCACGATGACTCGCGCTGGGGTGATCGCTTTCCTGCTGTCCGTGGCTGTTTGCGGGTGCCGCACCGCCGAAAATGTAGCCGAGACTTCGGCAGCGGTAGTGACGGCGCCGGCGCATTTTGTCAGCAAAAAATTGAGAGGCGAAGAGACCACGACGGAGACAACAGACACAACAGTTTACGAGAATCAGCCCGTAGAGACTGCGCCTCCTCCCCCACAACCGACTCCGGCGCGGTCGCCACGCACCATCACATCGACCACCACGACGAGCTCTACACCGGAGCCAGCCGCTACCGCTCGGCCGAGCGCGACAGTACGGACTTCGTCGACGAGCACTCAGTTTCCGGTGGCAAAGCCCGTCCCGGGCAAACCCGGCTATGTGTTCAGTCCGTACGATCCAAATGGCGGGTATGTTGATGTGAGTGGTTATCCTTCTGGGAGTAAGGTAAAAGATCCTTATTCACAGAAGATTTTCCTCGTGCCGTAGCCTTCGTCGAGGTGCGGGTCTGGCCGTTTACAACGCTGTGTGACTGAATAGCGGCAGCGGGCAATTTTCCGCCGAAGAAGCGCAAATTTGCGAAAAACGGCCAAAAAGGCCTGCCGGGCTACTGAAATTGTGTAATAAGTCAGCCTGCTTCGCAGTCCGACAACAAGCTGACCCGACACTGCGGCTATTTGTTAGGGGACATGCATACTTCGTGCTTTTATGGCGATTATGGGATTCACCCTGTTTCGTATACCCCGCGGCTGTTCCCCACAGCAACGTTCTCTCGCATGTTCGCGAATTCTCTCAATCCTCATCATTTTGACGGTCGGCATCCTTCTTTCAAATAGAGCTCTAGGCTACGCCCTTGAGGGAGTCAGGTGGCCCAGCGGCAGCGTCGTTACCTTCCAAATGGGACTCGGTCCGGCCGGGCGCACGCTCATCGACGGCAATACTTCCTGGGATACCGCCGCAATACCCGCTCTCAGCGCCTGGAACAACGTAGTAGCGCGGCTGCATTACGGCAGCAACGTCGCCAGCACAGCTGCATCTTCGGGCGACCGCGTGAATTCGGTCGTTTTTTCCAACACCGTTTTTGGACAACAATTCGGATCCGGCACGTTGGCGGTCACGTTCTACAAATACATGGGCAATACTCCTGGCGGCACAATCGTCGAAGCTGACATCCTATTTAATAAGAATCAAAGTTTCGATTCGTATCGGGGCCCGCTACGGTTTGGCAGCAGCGGCTGGGCAATTGGGGATATCCGCCGCGTGTTGATGCATGAACTCGGTCATGCGCTTGGTTTGGATCATCCAGACCAGCACGGGCAGCACGTCGATGCCATCATGAACTCGGTTACGAGCGATCGTGAGACGGTGTCGAACGACGATACCGCTGGCGCACAATCGATGTACGGCGCGACTACGGCGACGCCAACCCCAACTCCGACGCCGACTCCAAACCCGTCGGCCAGCCATTTTGCCAATATCTCGACTCGCCTCGATATCGGCACCGGTAACAACGCCATGATTGCCGGCCTGACGATTACTGGATCGCAATCAAAGACCGTCCTCATCCGCGTGTTGGGGCCGACTTTGAGCAGCTATGGCATCGCCAACGCATTGTCTGATCCGACGCTGGCGCTCTATGATTCGTCCGGTGGAAGCATCGCGACGAACGATGATTGGCAGTCGGGAACGCAAGTTTCGCAGATCAGCGCCAGTGGGTATGCCCCGGCTAACGGTAACGAGCCGGCGATTATCGCGACGCTGCCGGCGGGCGCGTACACCGCCATTGTTCGAGGCTACAACGATGCGACCGGAGTTGGCCTCGTCGAAGTGTACGAGCTCGACACCTTGTCGACGCGGCTATCAAACATTTCGACGCGCGGACAAGTAGGTAGCGGTCAGGATGTTCTTATTGGCGGATTAATCATCGACGGTTCCACCTCGAAGAAGCTGATTATTCGCGCGCTGGGTCCATCATTGGCGACGCCACCGTTCTCGCTTTCGGGAACACTGTCGAATCCGGTGCTGGAGTTGCATGACAGTGCGGGGAACCTGCTTGCGAGCAACGACGACTGGGGTAGTGGGACACAGGCGGCTGCAATCTCGTCCAGCGGTTACCAGCCGCCAAACGCGAAAGACTCGGCAATTGTTGCAACGCTTTCGAGCGGCAATTACACTGCGATTGTTCGTGGCGTTAATAACACGACCGGTATCGCTCTGGTCGATGCGTATGACCTGGATCCGTAAAATTGAACGAAAGCTGCCCGATCGCGTCCAACGGCTGACTGATTGATTCCTGCGATGAAGCTGAGTAAAATTAAGGTGTTCGACATGAAAAAGTTCTCCGATTTTTTGATTCATGGAAGCTGTCTGCTTGCTGCCTGCACTGCACTGGCGACAACGGTTATTCCACCTTCTTTTGATGAGCTCGTTTCGCGCGCCGAAATGATCTTTCAAGGTAGTGTCACGGATGTACGCAGCGAATGGACCGGCGAGGGTGCGCAGCGCCACATCATGAGTTACGTAACGCTGAAAGTAGAAGACGCGATCAAGGGTAACCCCGGGTCGACAGTCACTTTGCGGATGCTGGGTGGCACGGTCGGCGGGGAGACGATGGAAGTGACAGATGCGCCCAAGTTTAAAGTGGGTGATCGCGACATCCTGTTTGTGGAAAACAACGGTACTCAGTTCGTTCCGCTCGTCGGGATCATGCACGGTCGCTTCCGGGTAAAGAAAGATGCCGCAGGACAAGACGCCGTTTTTACGAATGAAGGTTCGCCATTAACGGACGTTACTCAGCTTGGCAAAAACGAGGCAGCGGCCTCGGCGGGGCGTGCCCTGTCCAAGCAGGAATTCCGTCAGGCGATTCAAGCCAAGGGGCGTGAACAGGCTGGGCAACTTCAGCACTAAGGCCGCTGAGTCCGTTGTTAGTCCCAATCAGGGCACTTCGTTCGAAGCGCGTTCGCGTTTTACTTGTTGCCTGACTTCATGAGTACGATCGATCGCCGCTTTTGCCCAATCGTGCTCGCTCGCCGGACGAGGCGTTAATGTCCGCTGAGCCGCCACTTGGGCGATCTTTTCGGGCTCTTCTTTTTGCGCTGTCTGCTGCCGCCAGAAAATCACGCCCCCCACAATCAAGCCGACAACGATGAAGTAGCGCATGACTTGTTTGACCAGCACAATATGAGCCAGTTCTCGCCGTTGCCGGAGGCCGTGCCGAATGATAAATAATCGGATGAACGCAATCCGGCGTTCCTCGTTATTGCTGCTGCTGCCGGTGTTGATCACCATCACGGCGCAGGGGCAGATGTACCAGGGAAAACGATTGGTCCAGGCTGATGCTGTGGCCAACGTCAGTGAAATCGTTCCCGGCGAGCCTTTTCTCGTTGGCGTGCGGCTGAAAATGCAGCCGCGCTGGCATACCTACTGGAAATATCCGGGCGACGCCGGAATCCCGACTGACATCAAATGGCAATTGCCAGAAGGCTGGCGCGTCGGTGACATTCAGTGGCCTATTCCGCTGAAGCTTGAAGAGCCCGGTGACATTTTGATCTACGGGTATCATGACGAGGTCCTGTTGATTCAACAAATCACTCCGCCCAAAAACCTGACCGGTGCGAGTGCAAATCTGTCCGCCAAAGTGAGCTGGCTGGTGTGTGAGAAAATTTGTATCCCTGGCGATGGAGCTGTGACGTTGTCGCTTCCGATTGCGCGGTCCAATTCGCCCGCCAATACCGACCTGTTTTCGCGGTATCACAAACAGTTGCCAGGTCCTCCAGGCGCCGATTTTTCCGCGTCGTGGAAGAGCGACGCTGCCGGATTGGTTTTACGCGTCAGTCACCCGGACCTATCGAAATTTTCTTCGGTGGAATTTTTTCCATCGCCGCCGGAAAACGTAGCTGTTGGTCATCCGCATCTGGCCTCGCGTGAAGGCAACGTCTTCACCTTCAACATCTCCCTTGATAATGCGAATGGGAAGTTCAAATCACTCCCGGGTTTGATCGTGTTCGGAAGTTCGAGCGATGCGCCCGATCGCAGCGCGTGGGATATTTCGCTGGGGCATGAGATGGCAGCGGCTAACGAGAAGTCGACGTTGAGCCAAATCGTTCGTTTCCTCGTCTTCGGCTTCATCGGCGGTTTCATTCTCAACCTCATGCCGTGCGTGCTGCCGGTGATTTCACTGAAGATTTTCGGTTTTGTTCAGCAGGCAGGTCAGAGCCGAGCCCGTATTTTCCGCAGCGGTCTCGCTTTCATCACTGGAATTTTCGTCTGGTTCGTTGGTCTGGCGGTGATCCTTATCCTCATTAAATCGGCCGGAGGTCAGCCGGTTTGGGCCGCGCAATTCACCAATGCCTACTTCGTGCTCGCCATGAGCGCCGTGGTGCTGGTCTTCGCGTTGAATCTCTTTGGTGTCTTCGAAATCAATCTCCCCCAATGGTTGAGTCGCCGCGCCGTCGGAGCAGAGAATGCGCATGGCGATGCGGGATCATTTTTCCAAGGCGTTTTTGCAACCATTCTGGCGACGCCGTGCACCGCGCCTTTTCTCGGCACCGCCTTGGGCTTTGCTTTCACCCAATCGGCAGCGGTCATTCTGGCCATGTTTGCCTCCATCGCCCTCGGAATGAGCCTGCCCTATTTCCTGCTAAGCGCGCAGCCCGCCTGGCTCAAGTTCCTACCGAAACCAGGGCCGTGGATGTTACGGGTGAAACAGCTAATGGGTTTTCTGTTGATCGCGACACTGCTCTTTTTGCTCTCCGTGCTCGGCGCGCAACGCGGTGTCGCCGCCCTTATCTGGACCTGCGCATTCCTGCTCGTGCTTAGCTTGGCGTGTTGGTTGAAGGGCGCGTTCATTACGCCTGTCACTTCCGGGCGAACACGTGCCGTCGTGCTTTTGCTCATGTTGATTCTCGTAGTCGGCAGCGGTTACTACTTCATTGCCGATAAATTCCAAGCCGCGTCTGCCATTTCGGCGGCGAGCCCGACCGCCAACGCTCCCGGTGGCTGGGAAAAATTCAGCCCGGAACGTCTCGCCTCCGAGTTGCGACAGGGGCACGCGGTCTTTATCGACTTCACTGCCGAGTGGTGCATCACCTGCAAATTCAATGAATCAACCGTGCTTGAGACCGGGGCCGTGCGCACCGCATTTTCCGAGCACCAAATCGTGAAGCTAAAGGCCGATTGGACCAATGGCGATCCGGCGATTACGAAATCGTTAAAACAATTCGGCCGCCCGGGTGTCCCATTATATGTGCTTTATCCGGGAGGCACGGAGCAACCGTACGTTTTCCCGGAATTGCTCACCAAAAATATCGTGCTAGAAAAATTGGAAACCGTTAACCGCAATATCGCGTCACAGTAAATATGAAAACATTTCTTCTTGCCTTGATTTCACTCACAGCAAGCACACTTCTCGCCGCCGATTTACCGGCGGTCGGAGCCGCTGCCCCTGAATTTAGCCTTCCCGATGCGGCGGGAAAAACTCACAGCCTTTCCGAATACAAAGGCAAATATGTAGTGCTGGAGTGGTTTAATCCGGAATGCCCGTTTGTGAAAAAGCATTACGGCAGCGGCAACATGCAGAAATTGCAGGCCGAATACACCGGTAAGGGGGTCGTCTGGCTGACGATTGATTCCAATGCGCCGGGGTTCGAGGGAAACATTTCGCCAGAACAAGCGCAGAAGGTGATGAAAGATTGGAACACGAAGCAAACGGCACTGCTGCTTGATCCGGAAGGGAAAGTCGGCCGCGCCTACAACGCCCACAACACACCGGACATGTTCGTCATCAATCCCGAGGGCAAAATCATTTACCAAGGTGCGATCGACAGCAAAGCTTCGCCTAATCCAGCCGACATTCCGAGTTCAACCAATTACGTGAAAGTTGCGCTCGATGAATCGATGAACGGTAAAGCAGTATCGACCGCCAACACGCGTCCGTACGGCTGCTCGGTTAAATACAAATAATCGAGCTCGACTGAACTCGGAGGGAAGCTTCTGTCCCTGGAACGCGCAGAAGCGCGTCGCTGGCACTGTAACGGCGGTCTATGACCGCGATTGTGACTGCTCCCAACTCGCGCGTTTCCGATCGATGAAAGCCCAGATCAACGCCACGATCCAGCCGACCAGGAATAGGGGTGTAAAGAGAAGGTCGATCAGCCAGATCGCCAAAAAGTGCGAATGCTCTCGGTGACAGGCGATAATTGCAGGCAGCATGTAGAGAAAAGCGCAAAGACCGAACCAGTATGGCAGGACCCTGTCCCGATCACTGGCATACCTTCCAGTGCTGAACGCCCAAACATCCAATATCAAGACCAGAGCGATCGGGGTGTAGGTCAGGAATATTCTGGCGGACCGTTTCATTTTAGCGATCCCCTTCCTTGGCTGTCATCCCGAGCGTCAGCCGAGGGATCTCTAACTCTTTTTCTTGGATTTAGAGATGTCTCGGCTTTGCTCGACATGACGAACCGTGGAAGCTAGAAACCGGAATTTTGCGTGCCAGCCAGATAGCCTTCAGCAATATCGCGGCGGATATCATAACGATTTAGTTCGCAAACGACACTGATCTCTGACGACGCCGCCACATGCGTCAGGATGAGCGGAAAACCGATTTTCTTCAGCATTCGGTTCGCCAGCGGATTGTTGGCTTTGGGCTCGCAAATGATCCGCTTGAGATTGAATCGCTCGTAAAAATCGAGTGCGGACAGGCAAAACAGGCGCGCGCCATAACCTTTGCCGCGCAAGTCGGCGCGCCACATGTGGAGATGCATGTTACCGGAATCTCCGATTATGATGTTTTTGAGCGAAGAATGTCCGATGGCTGTGCCATCGACACACCAGGCGAGGACGAAACTCGAAATTTGGGGCGCATGAACCATGGCGTTGAGTTCGGAACGCATCTGGGCCGCTGACGGCACCCGATCGACATCGAGTCCCATGCGCTCGGCATCGGTTTGGGATGGACGAGTGAAGTAGGAGATAAAGGCGCCGAAGTCTGCGGTGTCGAGCGGACGAACGCTAAGCTCGGGGCATTCAGCGTTACCAAAAGCCATACGATTCAACACTGGCAGGCCGAAACTCTTTAGTGTAAGTCGGAGGCTCGCCTAACAGGATGAACATTCTCTTGCAGACAAAGAACGAAGTCGAGACGCACTTTGGAGAGAAGGCGACGATGGCGTCGAATCTTCTGGGGATGGTAGACAAGGGCGAGGAAGCATTCGGTTTTCTCACCGGCGACATGAGCGAAGGGTTCGATATCACCGTTGGTTTTTTTAATGGCAAAGCGCGCTATGTCGCATTTACCAAGCGGACGGGCACGCCGTGGGGCGAGGGAGATTTGCGCTGCGTTCTCAGCCAAATCGGGAAATATTCAAACTGGGCGGTGAAACCGGCCTCCGAATTTTTCGATTACGCTGAGAAGCGAAAGAAAGGAATCGTCAACGAGGCTACAGGATGGCACGTGCCGAGACGTCGTTACGCTTTTGTTTATATCCCCGATGTGCCCGGCGAAATTGGGATCATGCCGGACAAGACTGCGATCGATCAGAAATTTCCGTTTTCTTGATTGTGTTCCGAACTCGCGCGAGCCATTTACGCGGGGGGACGCGCTTCTGCGCGTCGAGGAAGAGGAAGGTCCTCCCTCAGCTGCGAAATTCCCTCGCCCTCCCGCGCGGTTTCGCGCGGGAAAAGGGGGAGCAAGGGTTTTTTGTAGATATACGCATGGTTATCAGGTGTAGGCCTGGGAAATTCCGGGACCAGATGTTAAGGGTGGTTACATGCTCCTCCGGCGGCGAGTGCCGCTCCCAAGGGGGCCCTTGGAGAAGCGCCGTGTGTCTAACGGCCAGTCACAAAGCTGTCGACCTTAAAGTCCAGAGTTTTCTATAATGTAAGGGCAACGTTCGCCGCACACCTCACGCCCTTTTGGTCTTTCCCCTGAAGCGCCATGCTGCGCGCAACATTCCTAATGGCATGGCGCGGACGATCGTCATCCCAAGTTTCATCATTAATCCCGGCAACACCAGAGCCCTATCACTTTCGATGGCCGCTAATGCTGACCTCGCGACTGTTTCAACCGGCACATGCGCAATGGTAGTCTTTACTTTGCGACTCTTTTGTTCGCGGTCTGCTATTTCCCCAAACTCGGTGTGCACTGGACCTGGACACAGCGCGGTTACGCTGATTCCCAATCCGCGCGTTTCGGCGCGAATAGCTTCCGAAAAACTGGTGACGTATGCCTTCGTCGCCGCGTAGACGGCAAGCTCCGGCAGGGGAAGAAATCCAGCGGAGGAGCTGACGTTTAAGATCGCACCGCGTTTTTGTGCGATCATGCGTGGGAGCAAGGCGCGAGTTAATGCAGTTAAGGCCAGAACATTTACCTGCACCTGCTCATTCACCCGCGTCGGATCCCCCGTGGCAAAAGAACCGTGGTCACCGAGTCCGGCATTATTAACCAGGAAATCGATTGGTTGGTTCGCAAGTGAAGCGCTGAGCTGCATGGTTTGTTCGAGATTGGAAAGATCCGCTTCGCGAATCTCTACCCGCAGTTCGGGCCCCGCTGCGCGCAATTCGTTACGGAGTTGCTCGAGTCGATCGCGCCTGCGAGCGACAAGAATCAGTACTTTTGCACGAGCGGCGAGCTGTCGCGCCAATTCGCGGCCAATCCCTGCGGAGGCGCCGGTGATCACTGCGCTGCAGTTGTCGAGATTCATCGTTTTTATCATCCCGAGCGCAGTTGAGCGATCGCGTGATGTTGCTTAACCCTTTGGCGGCGGGATCCCTCGGTCCGAGCCGGACTGGCGCTTACGCTCGGGACGACCGAATTTACTTCCCGTGGCGAAAGCATTCGCCAACGCCCTGGTTCCAAATCGCCCAACCATAAATTTCCTATCCGGATACGCCTCAATGTTTTCACTCGAAATCCGAACCGCTCAAGCATCCGGCGGATCTGCCGGTTGATGCCTTGCTCGAGCACAATGTGCAGCCGGGTGGAGGATATTTGTTGAACGCGTTTAGCGCGGGCACGTTTTCCGTCCAGCACCACGCCCAGCAGTAGGCGCTGCGGCAGGTCAGGAGTCGCCGCGCGATCGACCGCCACTTTATATTCTTTTTCGACTTTGAAACGCGGATGCGTCAGACGCTGTGTCAATTCGCCATCATTGCTCAGCAACAATAATCCTTCGCTTTGGGCGTCGAGGCGGCCGATGTACGCCAGCGAAGAAAATTTCGCCGGCAGCAAATTATAGATTGTATTCCTTGCGTGGGGATCGTGGCGCGTGCAGACGAAGCCGCGCGGTTTGTTCAGCAACAGGTAAACCGGCGGACGTTGGTGAATCAGTTTGCCATCAACTTTGATGTGATCAGTCGCGCTGGGTTGAAAATGAAAATCCGTGCACGGTTTTCCATTCACCGTCACGCGTCCGGCTGCGATTAGCTCGTCCGCTCCGCGACGGGATGCAACACCAGTCGCGGCGAGGAAACGGTTTAAGCGCAACGTTGAAGAGGGAGAAATGAGTAGGGAAAGCTGACCGGTATGCCGCCACTTCCGTCTTTATCAGTGACTTCTCACATGTCACCAACCACTGTCTCTGATTACACGTCTGGTTTCGTCTTGGGCAGGCCAATTACTTTGCTCGTCTCCTTCCATTGACCGCGCTTTTTGAGCAAGTCAACGCGCTCGAACCGTTTCAATACGTTGCGCTTGGCAGCAATGGTGCTGGCTCCTCTGAGACTACGATGTTGTGACATGGAATGATGAGAGCTAAATCTTAAAACTTAAAGCGTTAAACGGCGAAACGGGACCGCACAGTAGCGTGTGCCCGCGATTTTTCAAACGACGCTACAACTGATTCGAAAGAATGACGCAGGTGCCGAAAGTCGCCACCTGGTGATACACATGAAAATGTTGCCTCAGTAATTCGCGCCAATAGCTGACGCGGTCTTGTTCGATGATGAGAAATACGGGTCGCGGCACACGCCAATGCTCGAGAGCGGCTTTTTCGTCGAGAAAAAGATTGCGCTGCTCCGCCGTGAGAGGAATCCGTGGGTCGGGTTCTTGATTCACCATCGCGAACCTGCGGTCGAGATAAAACCCTAGACTGCTGGCGACACCTGGAGATTCCTCGAACAGGACCTCGCCATTCGTTCCCAGGCGAACATTTAAGAACCGCGCAGCATCAGCCAGAGAGAAAAAGGGCGCGATTCGCGCAACCCCGCTGACCATACAAAGACCGACCACAATCATTCCGCAGGCAAGCCCGACAACAGCGATCTTCTCGCGGCCCTGCCGCAGCAAATAGACGGTGGCGATCGCGCCGATCAGCAGCGCAATCGCGGTGAGACCGAGGAGCGGCCGGAATTGAAGCCAGACACTGCCCGGCATGTCTGCCAATGCTTTCCAGGCCGTCCAGCGAAAGTCGGTTTCGCCCCAGTCGCGTCCGTTTACAGGCAACAAGCGCGGTAACAACCCAGCGATGGCAGCGATGATCACTCCGACCATCGCAACGATGGCGACGCCGGCGGTGCGCAGCGAATTAGACGCGCGCTCAAAAACCATTGCCGCCCACAGGGCGAAAGCGCTGAACATGCTCAGGGCGTAATAGTCCTGCCGCTGTCCAATTGTCAGCACCGGTACCAGCACCACTAAAGCCCAAGCTACCGGCAGAGCTTCCTGAAAATTTATCTCCCGCGGCCGCATCACCCGTCGCCAGGAGAAGACCAGCGCCGGCAGAATTACCACTGACCAGGGAAACCACCACGCCACATGACTAGCCGTGAATTGCCATCGCGGCACATCGTCGTACCACGTCCCGTTAGGATAACGCCCAATCAAATGTTTGGTCCATTCTTCAGCAACAAATTGATGAAATGCGCCGTCGAAATGGATTTCGATCCAAAGGTACCAGGGGCCGATGAGGGCGAGAAACAGTAAGAAATATGGCCACCATAAAAGCGAGCGGAAGCGGATGCGCGCCTCTCGATAAAAGAAGCTCAAAACCGCGAACGTCGCTGCCGGAAGGATCAACCCATGCGGTCCTTTGGTCAGACACGCGAGTGCGGCGCAAATCCAAAAACCGGCGAACCAGCTTCGTCGTTGATGCCGCTGTTGAAAGCCAGCAATCCCGCAGTAGATCGCGCCGGCGAAAAAAGCACTGAAAACTGGCTCCGGCATGACAATGCGACCGAAAATGAATGTCCCGCTCAGGGTCAGGTAAATCAGTCCGGCGGCGAATCCGCGCCAGTAATCCGCCAGTCGTTCTCCGATCAAAAAGGTGAATATCGCGGTCGCTACCACCGCGAGCGCAATCGGTATTCGCGTGGCCGCGGTGTGGACGCCAAATAGTTTGTAGCTGGCGATAATCAGCCAGTAAAGCAAAGGCGGCTTTTGCAGACGCGGAATACTGTCGTTCGTCGGCAGCAAATATTGCCCGGTTTGAATCATTTCTCGCGCCGCTGCGGCGTATTGACCTTCGGTCTCGCTGTAGAGATCGCCGATACCGATCGTTCCAAGGTGCAACAACGCCGCCAACGCGATCAGAATCGCGAAGAGCGCCTGCCGCGTTGGCGGCGGCGGTAGCGCCTGTGGCCCCAACAACGTTTCTTCAATGGTGAGCGTGCCGGCGCCGGTTGTCATCTAGTGAGATACGCTGAGGGCGCCACGATATCGATCCCAGCTCTCAGGCAGGCGCAATACTTTGGCTGAAGGCATCTGAACTAATGCCAGCATCTGCCGGCATTCAGCGATCAGCACGTCCTTTTGCACAATCCGAAAAGCGCACCAAAATCGCACGCGATCGAGCCGGTCGAGCCAACCCTCAATCGTGAGATGGTCCCCGAGCTTGGCCGCGCGACGGTAATCGATTTCAGTGCGGACGACGACCGGGTATTTTTGCGTGCCCGCCATTTCTGTCAGCCTGAGTCCAAGTTGCTCGGCCAGAAGTGTACGGGCGATCTCGATGAAGCGTAGATACGCAATGTTGTGAACGACACCACCGCAGTCGGTATCGAAAAACATCACCTGCACTTCGGTGCAAACACGAGGTAACTCGACCATACCGCTCCAATGATTCCAGAGCCGCGCCTGAAAGCAACGACATCCGGAGTTCCGTCATCCCGAGCGCAGTCGAGGGATCCCGAGGAAGTTACCTTAAGGTTTTCGCATCGGCATCCCTCGGCTTCGGTCGGGATGACGACAGATTCATTGCAATCATTTGCTCAATTGCAGCGATGACTTCTGCACTTGTGACCGCATCCATACAGCGAAAATCGAGCGGGCATTCGCGCAAAAAACAGGGACTGCATTCGACATGGTGTCGAAAAATCCGATGTCCCTGACCCAGTGGTCCCGTGCGGCGCGGTTCGGTCGATCCGAAAATTGAAATCGTGGGGACACCAAGCAAATCCGCCAGATGCATCGTTCCGGTATCGTTAGTGAGGAGCAAATCGCATTCGCGCAGTTCAGTAATTAACTCCGCCAGCGTCGTCTGTCCGATCCGATTCGTGCATCTGTCTCCCAGCACTTCTGCCACGGTGGCGCCAGTCCCGCCGTCACCTGCCGTGCCGAAAAGGATCCAGTGAACGGAATGTCGCGTCGCAATTTCGTGTGCGACTTCCGCAAAACGTGGCCATCTCTTGGCCGGGCCGTATTCTGCACCAGGGCAAAGGCCGAATTTAAACTGCTCGCCGCCCCGGGCGACTGAAGTGGCTTGCGGAAATTCCAGCTGCATATCGGCACCGAGCGTGGTGGCAAGCTCGAGGTATTTGTAGGTTTGATGCACAATGCCGGGGGCGACACGACGCTGCCTTCGCCATTGGTTGAGCAACCAGTGACGGCGATGGCCGCGCAATCCCACCCGCCGCGGAATCCGCGCCAAAAAAACTTCAAGCGCGCTGCGCAACGAGTTCGGAAAAAGAATCGCGACGTCAAACCCCGCCTTTCGACGAATCAATCGCGCAGCTGCAAAGACGGATTTGGATGGCAGCGCCATAATGTCGTCGACTTCGGGCACAATCTTCCAAAGCGCTGCCAGTTGTTCCGGAACAGCAATGGTGACGTGCGCGTCGGGCCGGCCATTTTTGATCGCTTTGACTGCTGGCACACTCATAACGGCGTCGCCCAGCCAGTTGCTGCTCCGGATCAAAATGCGGAATGGCTTCAGTTGAACGCCAGCGGGAAGAAAAATTCCGCGCTTATATTTACGAAGCAGAAAATTTGGCCGCGGCGTTTTCCATCGATTATGCACCCAGAACCAATCTTCCGGCGCGCGTCGGATTTGTTTTTCCAAGATTTGATTTCCATGCGCGGTCAGTTGTTCGATCGATTCGCCCGCGCCTTCAATAGGCGTCTCGGCCACGGCGCGCCAGCGCGCAAACCCGTCGGTATGGATCGCGAACCCGATCAATTTGGCGCGACTCCGGCGCGCGAGCAGTGCCGGCAAGGGAGTGGTTGACGCGAGCCGGCCGAAAAAGGGCGTCCACAGTCCGCCATCGCCGGCATGTTGATCCATTAGAATACCAATGCCGCCCCCCGCGCGCAGCAGCTCGATCGCTTTTCCGAACCCCTCGCTGCGCTCGAAAACTTCGAGGCCAAATCGACTTCGCGCCTCGCGAACGTGGCGATCGATATCTGGATTGGCAATATGCTGGTAAACGGTCGCAGTGCGCTGACCGCGCGAGAAATGCGGGAAGAGGCGCGTACAAAATTCCCATGAACCGATGTGACTGAGGAATAGAACAAACGGTCGTTTCTGGCGAAAACAGGTTTCGACGTGCTCAAAATTTTCCAGTCGGACGCGCTGGAGAATTTGTTCCATCGGCATGCGATTGAACTTCACGCTGCAAAGCAGATTCGCTCCCAATTGCTGAAAATGGCGCCGCACGATTTGCCGCATCCGTTTTTCTGACATCTCCCCGCCGAAGGCGATACGCACATTGCGCAAAGCCAGTTGCCGATAATGCGGAAGGATTAACCAACCAAGCATGCCGCCGATTTTGCCGACGCCGAATAACAGCGGCAGCGGCAGAAGCGCGAGCAATCCCGTTGCAGCGCGGTAAAGAAGATAAACCGGGTAATCAAACATTAATCCGGCGGTCAGAGTATGGTTACGAGGGCGTCCGATCAATATCGGCTCACTGCCGGTCGAAACTACGCGTCCGCATCAATCCCGAACGATTTCGGGGTTCACCGAATTCCCTGGTGAGTTCGCGCGAATCGATCACGAAAAAGGATGCGGCGACGACGGCTAGTCACACCACCCTTGACCCCGATGGCTGTCATCCTGAGCTGCGCAGACGGCGAAGGATCTCACGATCGGCCGTGTGCTTTCCAATTCAGATACTATTGGCCAATTGAGAGATTCCTCGCGTTCGTCGCGGATGACACAAAGGAAGAGCGGTTCGCCGATAAATTTGATCAAAGCGAGGGCGGCACCTGCGCTATACTGCGCCCCGTGGAAAACGAGGAACTTCGGGCAGCGGAAGCGCACATTGCGCGGCTGGAGGAAGAGCTGCTACGCCTGAAAGACGTAAAGCGGGAGTTGCAATCACTGCGTCAAGAACACGCGCAGTTGCGCCGCAGTGCTGAAGGCCGCTTCGCAAAATTTCTTTCCATACCGTTTCGGTTCATTCGGTCACGAAAAAGAGTATTTTCCACCGAGGAGAATGGATATGCCCAATGGTTCGCAAAGCATCGGGTGTCCGCTGACGAACTGACAACGCTGCGGCAGCAGGCGCTAAAATTTTCTTACCAGCCGCTAATTTCGATTCTTACTCCGACGTTTAATCCCAATCCGGAGTTTCTCAGCGCTGCCGTCGAATCCGTCATCGCTCAAATTTACGAAAACTGGGAGTTGATCTTGGTTGATGACGGCTCAACGGATTCAAACACACGCTCAGTGCTGGGAAACTTGGCCCAACGCGATTCGCGGATTTACACCGGTTCCCAAGCTCATGGCGGAATTTCCTCGGCCTTAAACGCCGCCCTCGCCATGGCGAAGGGCGAGTGGATTGCGCTGCTCGATCACGATGATTTGCTCGAACCTGATGCGCTATTTCGCGTAGCTGAACTTTTGCAAACCGACGGGCCAGCCGACGTCATCTATTCTGACGAAGATAAAATCGTCGACGGTAAACTCGCGGCGCCAATATTGAAGCCGGACTGGTCGCCCGAATTTTTTCTGACTCATGATTACATCGCACACTTTGTTGTGATGCGGCGTGATTTAGCGAACGCTGGATTTTGCTCTGAGTTCGACGGCGCACAGGACTACGACCTGCTCCTGCGCGTGTCAGAGAAAACCGACCGAATTCGACACATCGCGCGCGTGCTTTATCACTGGCGCCGCACGCCTCAGTCAACCGCCCACAACATTCGCCGTAAACCAGGCGCGTTGGAAGCAGGACGGCGCGCGATTCAGGAGCACCTTACGCGCCGAGGCGAAAGTGCGCGTGTCACAATCGATTGGGAGACGCATCTGTATCGTGTCCGGCGTGAAGTCGGTCTCCGGAAAATATCGATTGTCATCCATGGTGCGGGCGCGGCAGATATCGAGCTCATTGCTGCGAAAACAGATTTTCCGAATCTCGAGATTGTCAGCGATACGAAAAATGCATCCGGAGAATACATCCTGTTTCTCGATGCTGATCTTGCGCCGATGGAGAAACATTGGCTCTCGGCAATGGCGGAGCAGCTGTCCAATTCGAAAATTGGTGCAGTGGGAGCGCGCATCGTTTCAATCGAAGGCACGATTGAAACGGCGGGCTTGATCTTGTCGCCTGATGGCAGCGTCCATTCGGCGTTTGCTGCCAGCGCTCGCGATTTCCGCGGGGCCAACCGGCAATTGCAAGCGGTGCGAAATTACTGTGCGGTGAGCGGTTCGTGTCTGCTCACACCGAGGGAAGTTTTCGAAGACTTTGCTTCTCGCTGCGCAACGGGATCCTTCGACTTCGCTCGGAATGGTGGTGTGTGCAGAGCGGTAGAGTTTTGTTTGACCCTGCGCGAGCAGGGGTTGCGAACGGTGTCGGTTCCCTATGCCGAGCTGCGGCGCACTTCGTCAAAGCACAACATAAAAGCCTCATGTCCCAATTTGCAGAAACGCTGGCAGCAATTGTTTCGACGCGATCCTTGTTACAACCCGAATCTTTCCGCCGAACGCGCCGATTTCTCATTGTAGCCGCCGGCGCCGCCGTAACTGCTGTAGCCGCCCCGCTCTATCGCGGCACCCGCAGGCACGGCGACTGAGCGCGGTGGCTACAACATTGCGTGGTCCCAAGGTGGCGGGAGGGCAGCGCAACCATCCTGGTTGCTCGTTTCGGCATCCTGCCGAAAGTCTTCACCACTGGGCGGTCACAGACCGCCGCTACAAGTCATGAAAAAACAAGATCTTTGGCGTGGTGTGCAGCCGACGGCAAAGAGTGCGCTCAGCACCCGCGATTATCGCGCGCCTGCGCTGGCGAAACGGCTTGCCGGTGTTGGCGTCGAAGCAGGGCAGGTCGTGGCGGCAAACCGTCGTTCACTGGCGTCGGTCTGGATTCCGGGCGTGGAGATTTTCCCGCGCGCCGTTTACGTGCAGCGGCACCGCGGATTATTTGGAGAATTGGCCCGCCGCGATGAAGGAGTTTTAGGCAAAATCAATTTTTGGCCTCGGCAATGGGCGACCGCGCGCATGTTCGCTAACACCGCCAAAGGTTTTCACGTTCATCCGCCATTCATTGCCGAAGGCGAAGACGCAGCGAAATGGCTGCGCCGGCAGTTCGCAAAAGAAAATTCAGCGAATTTCGACGCCGAACAATGGGACGTTATGTTTTTTGTCCAGGGCCGTGTGGAAATGATTTTGCGCGATGTCCGCGAAGGTTTTCGTGGCCGCATCATGCATTTTTACATCGACGGCGATAACCATCGAGGCGCCAACAATGTCGCGGTGGTGATTCCACCGGGCGTCGCCCACGCTCTGCGGGTCGAGGGGAGCGAAGATGCCATCATGGTCTACGGCACGAGCACGAATTTTGAGCCGGCATTTGAAGGCCGGATCGCTAGCGACGTCGAGTCAGCGTTGTTGCCGGAAAGCTGGCGCAGTTTTCTCGCGGAATAAGTGAAGCGGCAGTTCGATCCGACGATGCCGGAACTGATGGACCGGCCGCAACCGGTCACCTCCGAGCTGGAACGCGATCTGGCTAATATCCGTTCGCTCAACCGGTGGTTCGGCAGCTACCGCCAAATCCGGTATTTTTTGCGGCGCTGGCTCAAACCCAACAGCAAAGCGCGAATTTTGGATGTCGCCACCGGGTCGGGTGACATCCCGCGCCTGATCGTCGACTTTGCACGAAAACGAAACGCGTCCGTCCATGTCGATGCCATCGATCAACAGGCCTCGACTGTCGAGATCGCGCGAGGCCTCAGCAGGGACTACCCCGAGATCGATTTTTTCTGCGCCAACCTGTTCGAATGGAATGCCCCTGTGGGTCCCAAACTTGACTGGTTAAAGCAGTCAAGTTTTCCCTACAACATTGTTTTTTGTTCGCTCGCGCTGCACCATTTTAGCGAGGATGATGCGGTTCGTGTTCTGCAGAAATGCCAAGAGCTTTCTGATCAACGTGTTTTGATTGCCGACCTGCGAAGATCGCGCTGGTTAAGCGTCGCGGTTTATCTCCTGACCGCCGTAATTTATCGCAATGCCATGACGAAAACCGACGCACGACTTTCCACGGCACGCGCTTTCAGTTTTATGGAAATGCATAACTTGGCGGAACGGGCAGGGTGGAACGACTTCGGGCACGACAAGTTTCCGATTGGGCGTCAGGCGATCTGGCTGGATTCGGTGTAAATTGAAGAGCTCGTTTCTCCGCATATCGATGAGGGTGGATCCTTGTTTTGCACTTTCGGGCTAGCGCTGCCTTGCAGCCAATTCTGGTAGCCCTTTTGGTAACGCCGCAGGATCCTTCGACTGCGCTTCGCTTCGCTCAGGATGACGGGTAATGTGGTCGCGAATGAAGATCATCGAGTCGGCTGAAGCGGTGCACGCGCATGCGCGTCAGCGGACATCGAAATCCGTGCTGGTTCCGACGATGGGAGCTTTGCATCGGGGCCATGTGGAGTTGATCCGTGTGGCGCGGGAGCATGTCGGTAAAGATGGAGAGGTCGCGGTCAGTATTTTTGTTAATCCGTTGCAATTCGAACCTGGGGCCGATTTTGACAGATACCCGCGCCCAGAACGGGCGGATGAACAGATTTGCCGTCACGCCGGAGTCGATCTGCTGTTTCGCGCACGCGACATGTACTTTGATGACCGGTCGGTGTATGTCGATGAGACGGCGCTTTCGGCCGGTCTGTGCGGCGCGGTGCGGCCGGGACATTTCCGCGGCGTCTGCACTGTGGTGGCAAAGCTTTTTAATCTGATCGAGCCGGACGCGGCGGCGTTCGGGCAAAAGGATTATCAGCAGCTCGCAATCATTCGTCGCATGGTGCGGGACCTGAATTTTCCAATCCAGATCATCTGCGTGCCGACAGTGCGCGAAGGAGACGGCCTCGCCTTGAGTTCGCGCAACCAATATTTAAATGCGGATGAGCGGGTGCAGGCGATGGTGCTGTATCGCGCCATAACTCGCGTAAAGGAATTGGTCGACGCCGGAGAAAATTCCGTGAACAAATTAATCGATTCGGCGAAATCGATAATCTCATCAGCGAAAGATGCGCGCATTGATTACGTCAGCATTGTCGACGCCGACAATTTGCAGCCGCTGGAAACCGTGCGATCGAATGCGATCATCGCGCTGGCGGTTTTCATCGGCAAAACGCGATTGATCGATAACTTGCGGATCGCATGAAGAGATCTGATGGCAGTGCAAATATGGATCGTCGAGGGGACGCGACGACAGAGCGCCGCAGCTAACAACTCGTGAGAGAGTTCGATTTCGTTGTCGTGGGAAGCGGGATCGCAGGCCTGAGCTTTGCCTTGAAAGCGGCGCAACATGGTTCCGTGGCAGTGATTACCAAACGCAAGGGTGCAGATAGCAACACAGCCTGGGCGCAGGGTGGAATCGCCTGCGTCACGAGCGACGAAGATTCATTCGAGCTACACGTACGCGACACCCTCGAGGCGGGCGCAGGGCTGTGCGATGAAAAGGTGGTCCGCACGATCGTAACCGAAGGTCCGGAAGCGATCCGGGAACTGATGGAAGTGGGCGTGCATTTTGATGAGCGGGAAGTTTCGGGCCATCGCGAACTCGACCTTGGCCGTGAAGGCGGACACTCGAAGCGCCGCGTCTTACATGTGCAGGATGTAACCGGACGCGAGATCGAAAACAAACTGTTGGCCGCGCTGGGTCAGTCGCCTCGAGTGCAATTGATGGAAAATCACACCGCCATCGATTTGATCACCGCGGCCAAACTGGGGTTTGCGACGGAAGACCGATGTCTTGGTCTTTATTCCCTTGATGAAAAAACCGGGGAAGTCGAAACCGTTCGAACGGATCGTGTCGTACTGGCCACGGGCGGATGCGGCAAAGTCTATCTCTATACCACCAATCCGGCGGTCGCGACCGGGGACGGCGTAGCGATGGCATGGCGCGCAGGAGTTGCCATCGCAAACATGGAGTTCGTGCAATTTCATCCGACCTGTCTTTTTCATGCAGAGCAACGGTCGTTTTTGATTTCCGAGGCGGTGCGTGGCGAAGGCGGAATTTTACGCGACAGCCGGGGACAGGATTTCATGCCGCGATATCATCCGCGTGGGTCGCTCGCGCCCCGTGATGTAGTGGCGCGCGCGATCGACGCCGAAATCAAACGCAGCGGCGCGCAATGCGTTTACCTCGACATCACGCAGAAACCCGAATCTTTTTTGCGCGAACGCTTTCCGCACATTTTCGAGACTTGTTCGCAACTTGGGATCGACATGAGCCGGCAGCCGATTCCAGTGGTGCCGGCGGCTCATTACCAATGCGGTGGGATTAAAACCGATGTGAATGGCGCGAGCAGTCTGCGTGGGTTATTTGCCATCGGCGAAGTTGGCTGCACCGGCTTGCACGGCGCAAATCGGCTGGCCAGCAATTCCTTGCTCGAAGGTGTGGTAGTGGCGCGCCGCGCGGCCGAGGCGATGGTGCGGGAATTTCCGCGGGAACAAGACCATCAAATCGCATTGCCCGAATGGGTGTCGGGCGATGTGCAGGACGTTGACGAGCTGGTCGTCATTTACCATAACTGGGATGAGATCCGGCGCTTGATGTGGGATTACGTCGGGGTCGTGCGCAGCGACAAACGCCTGCAGCGGGCTGCCTCGCGTTTACGCAATCTGCAGCGCGAGATCGGCGAGTTTTACTGGAATTTCAAGGTATCAGTCGATTTGCTGGAATTGCGGAATCTGGCCACGGTCGCGGCATTGATTGTCGATAGCGCACTGCTGCGAAAGGAGAGTCGCGGCCTGCATTACACGCTCGATTACCCAGAGACGGATGAAGTTCATTTCCGGCACGACACCGTCGTTTCTCGCGGGTAAATCCTAGCCACGCTGGGGGAAAAGTGGCTGTTCTTTGATTCAGGTTAGGAGGTTGCGGCAGCGCCAGATTTGAAAGCCAACTCGTCTAAATACTTGGAACGGTTGATGCTGGCATATGTAAGTAGCCCGCTAGGAAAGGCTTCCTCAAAAAGGACAAAATCCCTTGCCTGCAGGCATGTTTTCGGATAGGAAAGGCCACCCCTAATGAGAATAGGATTTACCCCCCTTATTCTAGCGCTCCTCGGGACAGGGGCTATCGCTTTGGCCCAATCCCCCTACGAGAGTGCAGCGGATTTCGCTAAATATGCGCGCAAATTGCGTGAGCAGGCGCTGCTGAAAGTCGAGCCCCAAGTCTTCGTCCCGACCGCCTCGCGCACCAGCACCACCACGCGCTACCCGTGGAAGGCGAACATTGTCACCACGGTCTTTTGGGTGGGCGAACAAGCCGGCGGGAACAATCCGGTGCCTAATTATAAGAGCGCCTGGGACGCGAACTGGACGTCAAATTATGGCGGTTTCGATTCGCCCGATCCTTCCTCACGCCGGAATTACATTCCCGCGTCCTTTGTCCCGCGGCAGAATCCATTTTATTGCGCGCTCCCTTACAACGACGTCACGCATGGCCAATTCAAGCCGGAGGCGCCACTGGTCATTCCGTGGTTCAGGACGGCCTACACTGAGCCGGGCCATTCGGTTTGCAAAGATCGCTGGCTGGCAATACGCAAGGGCAACCGTGTTTGCTATGCGCAGTGGGAAGACTGCGGGCCATTCCGCACGGACCATTTCCAATACGTTTTCCAGAATGAACGGCCGAAGCCGAATTTGAATCACGGCGCAGGTCTCGATGTCTCGCCAGCGGTGCGCGATTATTTAGGTCTTGGCCCCACCGACGTAACCGACTGGCAATTTGTCGAAGTGCGCGATGTTCCGCCCGGTCCGTGGCGCACTTATGGCGACAACAACCATTTCGTCATCGCCAAGCGCCAGGCCGAAGCGCGGCTTGTTCAGCAGAGCAACGGCACCTCGCGGTAGGTTCGAAGGCGTTTGGCATCAACGCGCTGTAATCGGCCCGCCGGTGTCATCCTGAACCGCGGAGACAGCGATGTGGATTCATAGATCATCCAATAAGATGCCCGCATTGGAGCGCACAGTTAAACAGCCGTTCGTTGTTTTTGGCAGAGTTATTGCGTCGCTCTGGGTTGCCTCGATGCAATACTAGTCGCCACTTCCCGTCACCCGCGGGCGCAATTTTTCGAATGTGGTGTCGAGCTCGTCGATTCGATCAACCAATCCTTTGTAATGCGTGCGCTGGGCTGTGCAGAAAGCGGTCAGCGGCTGGACCGCGGCATTCATTTCGCCATAGAACAGATCGATCGCGTGCGAAATCTGATTCTCAATTGCAGTCACCATTTCGTTCCGTTTCGCCTCCATTTGTTCAGCGTAAACGCGCAAAATTTTTGCACGCTGCCGGCGGGCGAGGAAAGTTCCAACGATGGCGGCTGAAGCCGCCAGCACGCCGGTCACGTCCGCGATCGCGGCGCTACTCATCGCGGCCACCAGCGTCACCAGACCGCCAGCTGCCGCCACTCCCGCCGGGATGCGCAGACGATTCGACGTTTCCCGAAATATTGTTCCCAATTGTTCTTCGATGACATCTCCGCCGCTGCGCTCGGCTAAAGTGAGTTGAATCGACTGCAACAGCTCACGGCGTTGCCGGGCAAAATCCGGCGGCGTGCGCGGCGCCTGCGATTTTACGTCAGCGGCAAAATGGGTTTCGATCATGTCGTGGAGCTGTGGCCAAATCCCACGCAGATCGGCTTCGAGCAGCTGGATGGCGTTCTCGATTTGCGGCTGCACCACCTGCCGAAGTTTTGTTTCCATTTCGCCCTGCAAATCACGCTGCCAGTAATCGCGTCGCCAGATCATGTTCAAAGTGGTCCAGAACGTCAGCTTGTTCTCCAAAAATCGGGTTCCCTGGGCAGCGCTGTCGCGACATGCCTGATCGATACCGCGAACGAATCCGTGGACCTGCCGCAGTGTTTGCTCTTTCCGTGCCTGTAGAAACTGCATCAGTCGGTCGAACCGCTCTTCATCCTGAGTGATGACACGAAAGGCTTCGCGTACTTCGGATGCGATTTCGCGCAAAACAATCTGCGCCGTTTGCCAGGCCGAGCGCAACTTGATCGCATGCGCGCTGCTATCAGCCATGATCAAATCGATATGCTGCTCTAAAGGAACAATTTCACTTTTTTCCTCGAGGCTGGCGGCGTTCGGGGCCCCGGTGCGCGCGAGTAGGGCCTGCCGTGCCGAAACCGCAAAGATTGGCGGCACGCTCCCGAGTTTCTGCAGCGCAGTGTCCTGTAAATGACGGCGGATGACCGCGATCTCCTCCGGTTCGCGCAGATCAGCTTGTTGCAAAACGAAAACGATATTCTTTAGCCAGCGTTTCTGTATGAAGGCGAGAAAATCCCACGCCGATTGCGTCCAGGGATTCACCACCGAAAAAACAAAGAGCACGAGATCGGCGCGCGGAACGAATTCCTCGGTAATGCGCTGGTGCTCCGCCACCATGGTATTCGTGCCGGGAGTATCAACCACGTTAAAATTGTGCAGGAAATCGATCGGCAAAAAACGTTCGATCAATTGGGGTGAGACGTCGACGGTCTTTTCCACTTCGCCATACCGAAAAATACAAACCCGGTCGGTGGCCGGAAGGACGCCGGTCTTCGCGAATTCGTGTCCGAAGAGAGCATTAAGGAGCGAGGACTTTCCCGCTTTCACTTCGCCGACTACAACAAAAAGAAGCGGCTGCCGGATATCGGTGAGAAGGGAATGGAGCGTCTCCAACGACGCCGGGCTGCGTTGCAGGTCGGCCCCGAGTCTCAGCAAGCGGATTAATGCAGTTTCGAGGTCGGTTCGAAGCTGCAGATAATGATCGGCGATCATGTCTGAAACTAGCGCAATTTAAGTATTTGACGCGATGTCGGCGGGTCGCGTGGTATGCCAGTCAGAGATGCCATTGTTTCCCATGCGGGGAAAAGTCGGCGATGGCGGCTGCGCCCTCGGTCCGAGCCGGACTCGCGGTTGCACGCGAGCCGCGTGCGCTCCCCAGATAAACCTTCGCGCCGCAACGCTAAAGACGTTTGACCATATCCGTACGAGGGTTCCATGATACGGGACTAACCGCTGGGCGAGGCTACGGCGTCGGCGAGGGCGGCGGTGTGCTTACTGGCGTCGCGACCGGCTTTGGCGTGGGCGGCGGTATCGGAGTCTCCAGTTTCAACAATTCCGAAACGGTCACGAACTTGAATCCCTTTGCTTCCAGCTCACTTAATGTCTGCGGCATGGCTTGAATGGTTTGTGCGTGAATGTCATGCGCGAGGACGATGGATCCCGGATGCGTCTCCTTCAGGATCCGGCTGCTAACGACATTTGGACCCGGATTTTTCCAGTCGAGCGGATCGACCTCCCACAAAATAATTTCGTAACCAAGTTCGTCGTGAATGAAATGCTTTTGGTGCGGGGTGACGGAGCCGTAAGGCGGACGAAATAAAGTGGGCCTGGAACCAATCGCGTTCGTGATCGCTTCTTCCGTGCGTTTGATCTGACTGCGAACGTTTTCATCGGACATTTTGGCGAGGTTGGGATGCGACCAGCTGTGATTACCGATCTCATGGCCTTCGCGAATTGCGCGTTGCAGGATTTCGGGGTGCTCTACCACATTTTCTCCCACCACGAAAAAGGTCACGTGGATGTGATGTTCCGCCAGCAGATCGAGCAGGCGCGGGGTCAATTTTTGGTTTGGCCCGTCGTCAAAGGTGAGCGCAATGTGGGGCCCGTCCACATGGACGGAACTGACAGTCGTTCTCGCTTCCGGCGCGGGCGAACTTTTCGGTTTTGCCGCCGGCGAAAGCGAAGGTTCCTGCGCCCATAGCACGGTCGCCGGAATGAGAAACAGGAGGGTGCGGAATCTTCGCATCATGACACAAGGAAGCGCGGACAGATTGCCTTATTTTTGCAGGCATACAAGTGGCTGCCAATGAGAACGTGATGTCGCGAGGTTGGACGCCGAACAGGCGTTGAGGCCGTGTCGTTTGGCCTGCCAGGTTGCCGGCTGGTTGGACCAAATGCCTATGTTGCGGAGCGCGCGAACACTCGGCCTTGGCAATCAATTTGCTGCTTCGAGGAAGCGGAATCGGCGTTAGGGATGGAGCTTCGGCATCAGGGCCGCGAGGCCATACTAGCGCCAGAATCGCTTGATGAATATTCTTCTTGTTGAGGACCAGGACGACAGCCGGCAAACGCTCAGCCGGCTGATCGCAATGCGTGGACATAAAGTGACGCAGGTGGCTACCGCTGAGGAAGCGGAGCGGGCCCTGGCCACCGAAAATTTCCCATTCCTCATCCTCGACTGGGTATTGCCGGGAAAGAGTGGCGTGGATTTGTGTCGCGACTTACGGGGTCGGCACGACGGCGACGAAATGTTCATTCTTCTGGTGACGGCGAAAGCCGATCACGCAGATTTAGAGATGGCGCTGGAGGCCGGGGGGAATGATTACCTGACCAAGCCGATTGATCTCGCCCTTCTGAATGTTCGGCTGGCTGTGGCAGAACGGCAAATTCGTGATTTGACCGAGCGCAACCAGGCACGGGTCGCTCTGCAACAATCGGCCCGGACATTGACCGACATTCTCGAGAACACGACCGACGGTTTCTTTGCCCTGGATTATGCGTGGCGATTCACGTATGTGAACCCGCAGGCGGAGAGGTTGTTCGGCCGCGCGCGCAAGGAACTTCTCGGGGGCGAACTTTGGCAGAAATTTCCGGAACTCGGGAACACGCCGTTCGAAGAAAACTATCGTCAGGTGATGGCGAATCAGGCGCCGGTCGAGTTCGAGGCATGTCAGGCAAACGGCACAAGATGGTTTGAAGTTCATGCTTATCCAAGCGGTGGCGGAGTCTCGGCATTCTTTCGCGATGTGACTGAACGTAAACGCGCGGAAGATGATCGGTTGACCAAAGGCAAGATCGAGTCGTTAGGAACATTGGCTGGCGGTATTGCCCACGACCTGAATAACATTTTGACCGTCATCTCCGGCAACATTGGCTTGGCCCAGCTCGAAGCACCGCCGGAAGAGAAGAATCTGCTCGGCTGTCTGGCTAAAGCATCGCAGGCGGCGCAGGAAGCGGCGCACATGTCGAGTCAGCTGCTGACTTTTTCCAAGGGAGGTTCGCCAGTGAAGAAAATTGTACGCATGTCCGAATTGTTGGCGAAATCAGCTCATTTTTCCCTGCATGGATCGAGCTTACGTGCCGAAATGGATATTCCGCCCGATCTTTGGCCGACCGAGGTCGATCCCACCCAAATCGAGCAGGTGATCAACGCGCTCATGATTAATGCGCGTGAAGCCATGCCTGCAGGCGGAACAGTGGATATTCTGGCGCGCAATGTCGAACTGGACAACAAACCCGGTGCCGTCCTGCCCGGTGGCCGTTACGTCAAAGTAGCCATTGCAGATCACGGCGGCGGCATTCCAGCCGATATCGCAACGAAGATTTTCGATCCCTATTTCACGACCAAACCGGTGAGCAGCGGACTCGGACTTTCCATTAGCTTTTCCATCGTGAAGAAACACGGGGGTATGTTGCATCTGGAGCAATCGTCATCGGCCGGTGCGGTTTTCGCCTTTTACCTTCCAGCGGCCGGGGCGGAACCGGCCATCATCAAGTCGATGGGCAACGGCCCAGGAATTCCGTCGGCGTTACAACGCATCCTCGTGATGGATGACGAGGAAGGCATTCGTGAGCTGACGTCACAATTGCTGAACACACTTGGTTACGAAGTGACGGCCGTGAGCGACGGCGTCGAAGCGATTAACACTTACGAGCGCGCCATGCGTCGCGGTGAGAATTTTCAGGCGGTGATTTTGGATGCGACCATCCGTGGCGGGATGGGTGGCCTGGCCACGATCGCGCGACTACGCAACATCGATCCGAGTGTTGTGGCCATTATTTGTAGCGGGTACTCGGACGAAGCCGCCCTGGCGGAGTTTCTCCAATATGGATTCCGCGGCGCGCTGCCGAAACCATTTACGCGTCGCGACCTGGCGGAAGTGCTGCAGCGCGCGCGGGCATAACGGTCATTCCGAACGGATCGCCTGCCACGCCGTAGTTTCATGCGAAGGCGGGAGGGATCCACGGCGAAAGCTTAAACGGGATCCCCCGACTACGCTCGGGATGACCGAAAAGCCTAAGGGCGGGTAGCTCTTGCGCATTTAGCTACAGCCGTCGCTCTGTGAGCGGCGCGCGCTTCGCACAGCGAAGCGGCTAACAGATGCGTTGGGCAACGCTTGCTAACTCTTGCGCAGCTTTTCCAGCGCAGCGATCAGTGGTTCCGGGCCACCTTCGATGTAGCCCATGATGTTGGCTACCGGTTTCCCTTCCGGGCTCAGCACAATCAGCGTCGGGAAAGCTTCGATGTCATACTCGCTCGCCAGCTTCATGTTCTGCTTTCGCACTTCGTCGCTTTGCTGTTTGAACCGCGGAAAATCCAATTCCACCAACACCAGGTTTTTGGCCGCGTAATCCTGAAATTGCGGTTTGGAAAAAATGTCCGCCTCCATGTGCTTGCAATAGCCACACCAATCCGAGCCGGTGAAATTGAGCAGCACCAGCTTGTGGTCTGATTTCGCCTTCGCTTTGGCTGCTTCATAATCCGTCAGCCAGTTGGCCGCGGCCCGGACGGAGCCACAGCAAAGGAAAACGACGCAGCTCAGGAGGAACAGCTTCTTCACCTCACAAGTTTCCGCCAAAGAAGCGGCTTGCGCAAGCCTCACTCCGCTGCCGTTCGGGAAGACGGAAGCCCGGCGCGGCAAACACCGGGCTCCCACCAAAAGACTTTACTTAATGTGCCCGGAGACCAGCTTGGTCATCTCGAACATGCTGACCTGACTCTTGCCGTTAAAAACGGGACGAAGCGCGTCATCGGCATTAATCTGGGTTCGCTTCTTTTTATCCTGGCAACCGTGTTTCTTGATGTAGTCCCACAGTTTTTTGGTGAGCTCGGAACGCGGGAGCGGTTTCGAACCAACGATGGCAGAGAGTTTATCATCAGGCTGGACGGGGCGCATGAATGCGGCGTTCGGCTTGCGTTTGGACTTTTTAGCTTTGGTTTTCGGCATGACCGCTGATTAAAACCGAAGCAACGAGCAGGGCAATAACATTTTT
>JBKPQI010000019.1:0-5968 GCA_046733975.1 Verrucomicrobiota bacterium | reverse complement strand
GCTCGAGTCCAATTACAAGCCGCGTGGCGATCAGGGCCAGGCCATTGCGAAGCTGACGAAGTCACTCGCCGCCGGAAATCGGCACCAAACCTTGCTCGGTGTAACGGGCTCCGGAAAAACATTTACCATGGCGAACGTGATTCGCGAGCTCGAACGGCCGACGCTCGTGATTTCGCATAACAAAACGCTGGCGGCGCAGCTTTACTCCGAGTTCAAGCAATTTTTCCCCCGCAACGCCGTGGAATATTTCGTCAGCTATTTCGACTATTATCAGCCCGAGGCGTATATCCCCCGCTCCGATACCTACATTGAGAAGGATTCTTCCATCAACGAAGAGATCGAGCGGTTGCGTTTGTCTGCCACGAGTGCGCTTCTCAGCCGGCGCGACGTCATTGTCGTAGCCAGCGTCTCCTGCATTTACGGCATCACTTCACCGGAAGATTACGAACGAATGCTGCTGACAGTGAAACGCGGACAACACACTTCTCGCGAAGCGGTCCTCGGGCGCCTGGTGGAAATGCTTTATGAACGCAACGACATGAATTTTTCGCGCGGCCGCTTCCGGGTTCGCGGCGATGTCGTAGAAGTCTACCCCGCGACCGCCGATGAGGAAGCGGTCCGGATCGAATTTTTCGGAGACGAAGTCGATGCCATCACCCGTTTCGATCCTCTCACCGGCCACGCTCACGAAGCACTCAGTATTATCACATTCTTCCCGGCAAAACAGTTTGTCACTCCAGCTGATAAGTTGAACCGTGCGCTAACGACAATCAGGGCAGAACTGGACGATCGGATACGGGTACCGGAATCGCAGAACAAGCTTCTCGAAGCGCAACGGTTGAAGATGCGAACCGAATATGATCTGGAGATGCTTCAGGAAATGGGTTTCTGCAGCGGAATCGAGAATTACTCCCGACACTTGAGCGGGCGCGCTCCCGGCTCGAAGCCCTACACCATAATCGATTTCTTCCCGAAAGATTTTGTCACTGTGATCGACGAGTCGCACGCCACCATTCCGCAAATTGGCGGAATGTATGAAGGCGATAAATCGCGCAAGACGGTGCTGGTCGAATATGGGTTTCGTCTGCCCAGCGCGCTCGATAACCGGCCGTTGAATTTTCCCGAGTTCATGAAGCTAACGAATCAGTTGGTTTACGTCAGCGCGACCCCGGCAGAATTCGAGATTGAGAACAGCGTTGTCGGCAACAAAGGATACGTTCCGCACAAACGCGCGCGCATTGGTGAGGAGGAGCTGGTGCCGTTTGTGCTGCCGGGGGAACAACATCCAAGGTCCAACATCCAACATCCAACATCCAATTCAGAGGTACACATTTCTCGGACGGACGAACCGCCGGAGCAATTTGACGTGCATACCCCGGGCAAACCACTCGTCGTAGAACAGATTATCCGACCGACCGGACTGCTTGATCCCAAGATCACAATTCGTGGCTTAAAAAATCAAATCGATGACACGATCGAGCTTTGCCGGCAACGCGTGGAGCAGCAGGAACGGGTGCTCGTGACCACGCTGACCAAGCGGACCGCGGAGGATCTGGCTGATTATCTGCGCGATGTCGGACTGAAAGTGCGTTATCTGCACAGCGATATCGATACCATTGAACGGGTTGAGATCTTGCGTGGACTGCGTGCCGCCGATTTCGATATTCTGGTCGGGATCAATCTGCTGCGAGAAGGACTGGATTTACCCGAAGTCTCGTTAGTTTGCATCCTCGATGCGGACAAGGAAGGATTTCTGCGCAGCCAGACTTCTCTGATTCAAACAGCCGGGCGCGCGGCTCGGCATGTTAATGGCGAAGTCGTGTTGTTCGCCGACCAGGTGACTGATAGCATGCAGGCGTTGATCTCGATTTCGGAGTATCGGCGCGCCAAGCAGACCGAATACAACGAGAAACATGGAATCACGCCGCAGACGGTGCGGCGCGCGGTGCAGGAAAGTTTACACACGATTCTGCGCGGACGCGAAATTGCTTCCTCTGTTATCAACGAAACAGGCGGCAATTTCGATCTGACGGAATTGCTGCGGGAGCTGGAGGATGAAATGCAGCGCGCTTCGGCCAATCTCGAGTTCGAGCGGGCGGCGCTTCTACGCGATCAAATCATGGAAGTAAAAAGCGGCACCGGCCTAACGAAAATTGAACCGAAACGGCGGCCGCTGAAATATACGCGTAACAACGGCCGCAGACGGTCGCGGGTGTAGTCGCTGTCGATCGCCGCCTTCCCGAGCGGTAGTCGAGGGCTCCCGATGCGTTACCTTAAAGCTTTTATGACGGGATCCCTCGACTGCGCTCAGGACGACGTATTCAAAGTTCTCGCATGAGACTAGCTGCACCCGCACTCGGTGCGAACGAGTCCGATCTTCTGCTCTTTGATTATCTTCTCAGCTGCCCGGGTTGTTTTCGCCCAAACCGGCCTCAACTCACTCCCCGAAGTTGAATTTTCCCAGCTGAGCCAGCGCGACCCGAACCTGCTCGGCGAAAAGGCGCTGAGCATTAATCCGGCGCAATGGAAGCACGGCGAGACCGAGCATTTCATCTATCACTTCACACATACGTATGTGGCAACGCCGATCTCGGTGGAAGCAGAGTTTCACTATCGCGTTGTGGCGAAGGAACTGGAGCGGGACCAGCCAACCACGGACATCAAGTCGCATCTTTACATTTTCGAACGTCCGGAAGACTGGCAGCAGTTTCAGGGTCTGGGTGAATTGGAGCGATGGACCGGCGGCATTCATTCGCAGGGCGATCTGTTTATTCTTCGCAACCCGGAACAAAAGTTTTCCGGAAATGTGCTGGGACACGAGATCGTGCATCTCGTTCTCCACCGATTCTATTCCGATGGCATTCCCTGCTGGTTGAACGAAGGGATTGCGCAATACATTTCAAAATCAGCTCATGCCAGTTATGAACGAGCGCGCGGTTACGTTGCCAAACCACATTCAGAAGCGGTAGCAACCGACGATATCATTGGGCTCGCAACTCTTGTCCGCTTAACTCGGCCTCCATCGGACAAAGTAACGTTTTACGATGAATCGGAACGGTTGGTGCGATTTCTGATCGCGACTGACAAGCCAAGCTTTCTCGCACTCCTCCATGCATTGGGACGGCATCAGCCCTTCGAAGCGGCGTTGCCGCGTTGTTATCCGACTCGATTCCCGAGCGTATCAGTGCTGGAAGAAAATTTTCGCGAATATGCGGCGAAAGACTTCGGCACAACCCTGTAGCAAAACGAAGAGTGATCCTGGCTGCAGCGCGGCAATTTCGGGTAGCGCACGCGGCTCGCGTGTTGGTTTCGGCGTCTCGCCGAAACAGGATTCTAAAAAGTCCGCGATTGCGAGACGCAATCGCCAGACACGCGAGACGCGTGTGCTCCCGGACGACGCGCTCACCGCATTTAACGAGCTGCGCGCTTGCCCTACAGCGCCGCGACTGTGAAAATCGCATCATGCCGGCCAAAGCCAAACCAAAAACCGCAACGGCGAATATTTACGCCATCGTGGGTTCGGACGAAGCCAGGGTAAAACGCGAAGCCGCCGAGCTGGCGCAAAAGCTGGCGCCCAAGGAAGCGGGCGAATTCGGTATCGAGGTCATTGACGGCGCGGCGGATAACGTCGATGGCGCGGCCAACGCCATTCGGTCCACCATCGCTGCACTGCAAACGCTGCCATTCTTTGGCGATGGCAAACTGGTTTGGCTGAAGAGCGCGAACTTTATCTCCGACGACGTGAGAGGGAAATCGGCCAACGTTCTCGAACCGTTGCAAGAGCTCGGCGATCTTCTTTCTGCCGGACTTCCCGACGATGTCACATTTCTCGTTAGCGCAGTTGATCCGGATAAGCGTCGATCATTTTACAAGACTCTGACTAAATTGGCGGAGATTCAGATTTTCGACGAGCCCGATCTGAACCGTAGCGGCTGGGAAGAGAATGCCGGTGAGATTGCGCGCGCTGAAGCGAAGAAGCGAGGACTGAAATTTGAGGAGGAAGCGTTGGAGCTTTTCGTCCTTTCCACCGGCGGGGATTCGGGCACGGTGGCCAACGAACTGGAAAAGCTGGCGCTCTATGCGCCTGAGGGTGCCATTACGGTCGACCAAGTACGAGCGCTGGTTCCGATTTCACGCGCTGCAGTGATTTTCGAGCTCGGCAACGCGCTCGCACGCCGCGACGCCACACTTGCGCTCAGCCTGGTGCGCGACCTACTCGACCAGGGAGAAACGGCCATCGGCATTTTGCTGGCGACGCTTTTGCCGACTGTCCGCAATCTTCTTCTGGCCAAGGAGTTGATGGAACGGCATCGGCTTCCCCGGCCACAGGCGCCCTTTGCGTTCATTTCGACGCTTAATCGTTTGCCGGCGAAAGAGACCGAACATTTGCCGCGAAAAAAAGATGGCGCTATCAACGGTTACGCTCTCGGCATCGCTGCCATGAATGCGCACCGATTCGAGACAAAACAACTGGTTGAGGGAATGGAAGGCTGCTTGCAGGCAAACCTGGAGCTGGTGACAACTCAGTTGGATCAGGAATTGGTGCTGACTCAGGTGGTGGTGAAGTTGTTGAAGGATTGAGGTAACGGCGGAACGTCGGGGCCGCGGGCGATTGGGGTCAATCGCCTCTGCCTGCACTGCTACAGGCTTATTCCCTCACATACTTCCGCGCCATTGGGCCGATATAGGGAATGTCCCAGCGCGAACCCGAAAATGCCTTGATCATGGCGATGACCATGATGACAAGAAAACCGAGGTGAACGAGTGCTTGAATGATGGCCCAAAGGAAAACCAAAACTGTTCCCAACGCCGGGATCGAACCAAAAATATCAAAGACGACTCGCGAGATGATGTTGAATAGCAGCCAGGCAGCTCCAAAGATGATGGACTGCATGGCGTAAAAGCGGACAAAGTTGTCGTGTTTCTCCAGGAACCAGAAAATGAGGCCACCGACCAGCGGAATACAGGCGAGCGCAGCGGCGATGTTGGAGGGCAGCCCGGTGGATTGCGCTGTTGGATTATCGACGGCAGGTGGAACTTCGGCGGGCCTCGGCGGAATGGCATCTGGTGCGGGCGGCGGCGAAGTCGGCTCGAAAGGATCAGCCATGGTACTGTTAGATGAAATAGAGCGGTTGTTTGTCAAGTGAACTCCGACGCGATCGAGATTTCCGGGAATGGTTTTCGTTACTCCGCAGTCGTCGGCCACGGGCTGATTGCGACTGCAGGCGAGCTCGCGCGAGGTGTAGTGAACGGCAGTCGGTGCGCGGTCGTTGCCGATCAAACTTCGGCGCGATTGTTTGGTGATCGAGTTTGCCGAAGCCTCGCCTCGGCAGGCTTTTCAGCGCAACTGGTCACCATTCCCGCCGGTGAACGATCGAAATCGCTCAACCAGGTGGAGAAGATGTGTGGTGACATGATTAGCGCCGGTTTTGATCGCAGCTCGTTCGTGATCGGCCTGGGCGGCGGCGTGGTCGGCGACATCTCCGGATTTGTCGCGGCCATTTTTCAGCGAGGCGTTCTACACATTCAAATTCCGACGACGCTGCTGGCAATGGTTGACAGCTCAATCGGGGGAAAAACTGGAGTGAATCTTGAGTGCGGGAAAAACCTGGTCGGCGCGATTCATCATCCGGCGCTGATTATTTGCGACATTGACGCTCTTGAGTCGCTCCCGCCACACGAAATGCGTCAGGGTTACGCGGAGATCATCAAGCACGCTGTTATCCGTGATGCGGAGATGTTCTATTCTCTGTCATCCGGAGCGTCAGCCGACGGATCCCGCGGCCAAAGCCTAAAGGTAACGCAACGGGATCCCTCGAGTTCGAGCCGAACTGGCGTTTACGCTCGGGGTGACGAGCTGTTGGGACTTATCCGCCGAAACATCGCAATCAAGACACGGATTGTATCGGTTGACGATCGAGAGACGTCCGGTGAACGTGCAATACTGAATTTTGGACACACCGTCGGG
>JBKPQI010000018.1:0-6887 GCA_046733975.1 Verrucomicrobiota bacterium | reverse complement strand
GAGATATTCATTGCAGTCTCGTGGGCTCGGAGATGTGTATAAGAGACAGTCTGTCTCCCGCTGAGTCAAGCTAGCGGGCGGCGCAGAAGCGGTATTTCAGCGGAAATGTCTGCAGGAACCTGCCGCCCGCGTCCGTGAGAGTCATCATTCAGACTGGCGTCAAGTAGCCCCTCTTGCACCATCTCGCGGACGTCAGAAATGTTCCCAGGTCGGCGAACGCGCGGTTCGCGTTCCTTTGAACAGCGAGAAGAACTCTCCGTGCGTGGACTACGTTCATGAGAGCGCTGAAATTCTCAAGCAGGAGAAATGGACAGACCGTTTGTTGAACAAAGCTCCGCAAGATGTGTCGCTCGCGAGACAGACAATTGCGTCAACAATTCAGTGGTCGCATCCACCGTCAGATGGTGCTTCTGCACGATCGGGGTGATCGCGGACACGATATTCACGTCGTGAATGATCTCGCGTAATTGGCGTCGATGCATGGCTACTTGCCGTTGTCGCGATGCGGCGTAGGCCAATGCGTGCACGTGCGCAAGGTTGGCACGACTGCGCGCTGATTTAGCGCCGCGATTCGCATGCGTTGAAAGTAGTTTCGCCGATCTCGCGTGTTTCTCTGATGCGCCAGGTAGAGTGCGCCGTTTTGGGTGATTGTCGCTTCCATGGGTTTCTTTCCGTCCGCTTGTATCCAGCGTAGAGAGAAGGCCGTTTCAGACAGTCGGTCGACGCTATGAAGTTGTTACAACCTGACCTTACGGCCGGAAACCTGAATTCCCTAATGAGATTTGCAAAAAAGTGGGTCGCGGCCTTTTTCGCCTTCCGCAATTCTCGGCAAGCAGAGACGAATGGTAAAGCGAGGGGTCGGCACGGCCGCCTGAGTCAGCGGACTGCAGCGAGGGATAATCCTTAGAAACCACGGGCTTTGCTTGCGGCACGGCGCACCGGCGCGTGATGAGCCATCTGTTTATTGTGTTTTGTGGATACGTTCTGCGACCGCGTGTTGTTGCGATTAGGGATGGAACGGTCCGTTTTGAAATTAGCTTTGAGTTTTTCTTTGCGCATTCGAGTTCCCTTCCGCTATTTATCGGCAGTGTAGAGGCAAAAGCAGAACGTGTCGTGAATTTTCTGGGACGGAATAAGCGCGGCCCTGTCAATCCCGCAGCTTATAATGAAGAGGCGCCTAGCTCCGTCTCATGCGACCGTGTCAGTAAAACCAACTGCAAAAGGCAAAACGCATGACAGCCAGAATACCCCGCTCCGTCAGGCGTTAATTTTCTAAGCTCGGGCATTAGCAAGCAAATATTAACGGGAGTTAGTGCCAATCTTTTGTCACGATAACTTAATCAATCAAGACCGTCGCCGCCCTTAACGTAATGGACCGAACCTTTGAATCTTTGCTGATTTTGCAAGCATCTATAACTCGCCCATCGGCGGTGATAAGTTACTGGTTTACTGAACTTGTAGTGCACACGTTCGGCAGCTTCAGTCTTTGGAATACTTTAATCATGCTAAACTTTCTATTTTGCCAAGTTGCTGCAGAGATTCGCAGCTAAAGGCTATCTGGCACGTGCTTCCGGAGAAACCGGCAAAGCAAGTAAGTAATTGATGCGGCAGTTTGCCAATACAGGCTCTCACGCAAGCTAGATGATTTTATACTATTACGAATACGGCATCTGCGGCTGTAGCTTGTCGCTTGAAAGACCTGATCGAAAGCGAAATAGAAGCGGCAGCCAGACAAAGGAGCGAGATTTATTTCATGCGACACAAAGCGTCTAGACGTCGAGCTGTGCTTTTCCGCCAGCTTCGCGCATCCGCAACATATCAGATCTGCGATCTTAAGCAGCCGATACTCGGCGACACCTACATCACTCAGGAACTCTTCTCAGGACAACGGTTGTTGAAAGGGTTCGCACGCCAGAAAAGCAGGGGGCGAGGCAATAAAGTAGCGTCTTCGGGATGCTCAATCGAAATTTTATTAGGCGATTGTGACTTTCGGCTGTAGTGGTAAGCAATCGCAGCGTCGACCGACCGCGCCGGTGCCGGCCCCTCCCCTTCTGCGCAGACTCAGAGGTTCATATGATTACTCCAATCCTTAGAAGCAAAGATGCGATCGTTCCCTGGCTTATCGACGGGGCCGGAAACGTGGCAATTTCAATTTCGGATCTTGTTCTGTTAGAGCACATCCAAAAGCTGATCATTCCAACTTTTGTCAGCACAGAACAAGCAATGGAATGGGGTAGCAGTCTCAACCCCGAGCAACGGTCAACGCTGCTGGATATACAGCGGAGCGTGAGCAATGCCGCGCAGGCCGAGGCCGATACTCAACGCATGGTTAATCTAGCGACGCAGTCGCAGTTGATGCGCGAGGCAGCCGAAGCAGCACCGTTCCAGTCGGGAAAATGATTTGCAGGTCTAAGCAGCCGCGACCCTGGTAGCGAGGCTTTGACAAGGCGCCTGGGTTGTGAAGGTGCCGGCAGGACAAATCGTAGGCTCAGAATGTCCAACGTTGCGACGAGAGTCCAACTGCTGCCGTCGCGATTACGCATCACGGGGGCTTCATTCTGGGAGGACTAAGGAGTAACATTCCAAAGATATGGCCTTTTTGTCGAATCCAGCACATCCTCGAATTGCGATGCCACTATGGGTGCAACGAGGAGATATAGTTAAAATTCCAATGATCTGCGCGCGGTGCGGCGCCAAACTCGGAACCGTCAAAATTTCCGCCATTACACCGCAGCCCGGGATAGTGGCGGGAGTTTGCAGGCCTTGCCAGCACGATAGTGCTAGTAGATTCGGTAGAGGATTGGAGCGCCGATTAGTAAAGCCGCGCATGATTACCTAATTGCCAAATGGGCCACTCTCGCGCGAAGCCCCAAATTACCTTACCGAATCGGAGCTCAACACCGATTCGATGATGTCGCGTTGACCACTTTTTCGAGGCGACCATTTTTACGGCTGGCGCTGAATTGTTGACGGTCGCAGGCCGTTCCCGGAGCCGCCTCTGATAAGCGCGCTAGAGGTCGTTTTCGGTCCGGTCCGATCCAAGCTGTTTCACGAGCTTGTTATAGAGGCCCAAAATCAGGAATGTTGGCGCCCATTGGCCCACAAACAGGGCGTCCTTGTCCCGCCCTATTAGTTTAAGCGTGAGCGAGGCCACGATTGACCCACCCGCGGCCCACAGAAAGGTGTCTGAGGGAAGCTTGGCCGTCTGTTCTTCGATGGCCTTAGCGAGGAGGCCTTCCCTGTGATCGTTCCGTCTATCTACCGTTGTTCCAGTAATCATATACGCAGCTACGCGCCTTGTCTGCATTTTGGCTGTCGCGATCACTGAGATTAACTTGCGACAACGCCCAATCACACGCCCAGCCAGGCCCGGGCTTGGATCGCTCTTGGGTAACCCTGCGTCCAGCTATCATGCGATATACAATCAGCAGCAGGATTGCTCAAGCAACCGAAGCAATGAAACCGGAAGGCTCGCCCTCCTGGTACCAACCGACCGCCCGGCCGAGAAACGCTAAGTTTCGCCCGCGACGCTTGTGTCCAGGACTTCGCCGCGTTTCGCGTCCGCTTCCAGTAGTGCGGTGTTGATGGCGAAGGCTGCTTGCATTCCTTCGGCCGCCGCTGCGATGATTAGTTGCACGCCGCGCGTCGCATTCCCGGCGGCATAAACGCCGGGCACATTGGTGGCAGCGTTTTCACCGCACTGTATGCAGCCGTCCGCCTCGCAAAACTCGCAGCCGAGTTGTTGGGCAAGTGGGGAGCGTTGATGCTGACCTGGTGAAAAGAACACCGCTGTCCGCTCGATCTCAGAACCGTCCCGAAAACGGATGCGCTCCAGTTTGTCGGCGGTACCTTCTAGCCGTTTGATCGGCCCATCTACAATGCGGACGCCATTGCGCTGCATCGGCTCGAGAACATCGCCACCGCACTCGGGAGCGCCATTCGTGCAGAGAATCACGTTTTTACTCCAGAGTAGCAACTCGAGCGCAAGATCAGCAGCATCCTTATCACAACCAATGACTGCCAGCGGTTGATCACGATGTTCCCAGCCATCACAGTAAGGACAACTATGCGCGGAGACGCCGTAGAATTGGCGGAAGCCTTCTACCTGCGGCAGCTCGTCCACCAAACCAGTCGCGAGCAAAAGCATGCGCGAGGAGAAGCGATCGCCGGTTTCGAGTGTTGTTGTGAAGCGACGATGTCCGCGCTCCACGCCCGTCACTTTCCCAGGACGCACGTCGATCGTGTCGTAGCGACGAAGCTGCTCGCGGCCGATCTTGAGGAACTCGGCAGGCGAGGTGCCGTCGCGCGTGAGATAGCCATGAAGCGCATGCGAGGCTTCATTGCGCGGGTGACCTGCATCAAAAAGAATAGTGCGTCTGCGGCAGCGACCCAAAACCAGCGCCGCGCTGAGCCCAGCTGGCCCGCCGCCGACAATAAGCACATCGAGCAGATCATCCGAGCAGAGGGTTGAGTTCGGCATCGCTTATCCCATTTTCGTTAGATGACCTTACCAGTGCGGGCCGCACCCGCGCAAAAGCACGAGCAGAATGATCGTGCCAAGGGCTGACACAAACAGCGAGCCGATGCACCCCAGTCGATTAGAGAAGAACGCAAACATCTACAGTAAACGCACGTCGGTAATGCAAAGGACGTTAACGAAATAGTTCGTTGTGCAGTAGGTCGAATGCGTACGGCACGACGAGGGAGCTATTCCCTGTAATCGAGTCGATACTGGCGCATGACCAATCAAGAGAGATTACTTTGTGCCTACGCTGCAATCGCGGCTGCGCTCACCCTGTCACCTTTAGCCGCCTTCAGCCAGGCTGCGCCCGCTACTTCGTCCCCGACCGACACTGCCACGACCAGCCAAACCACCACCACTGATGATGGTGGCGGCGCTCGCCACGAACATCACAATTACGGCTGGATCGGTTTACTCGGACTGCTCGGCCTCACCGGTCTGATGCGCAAGCGGGATAATAACAACCGCGTCGGCTACACAGATCGCACGGACGATCGGCTTTCCACGGCAAGGACCGCAGCGAAATAGGTCGACGGCTGAAACGAGTATGCGCCGTAGCCTACTCGCAGATTTAAGTTGCGAACGTATCCTCAGTGCGAGTGACGCTCGCTAGGCTGTCTCTGGAACACAATGGATCCAACTATTGTTCAAAACGGTGCGTTATTTGCCGCCCATCATTTCGAAAAGCGTGCGACCCAATCGCCGCGATACCTTTTCCGTCTGCCGCTCGAGCGGATTAACTGGAAAACAAGTTCATTCCTCATCGGCACGCTCGCGCTAACCTTAACAGCCGTTCCTCTGTATCTTTGGCGATATGGTCTGGATTGGTTTCAGGTCGCGTTATTCTTCGGCATGCTTGGAGCGTGTGGGTTTAGCATCACCCTGGGATATCATCGGCTCTTCTCTCATCTAGCCTTTCGCGCTAGCTGGCCAGTCCGCCTCATCACGCTGATCTTCGGAGCCGGCGCTTTCGAGAATTCAGTTTTGATGTGGGCGAGCGAGCACCGGCGCCACCATAAGCACGTGGATCGCGACGATGACCCCTACAGCATCTCGAAAGGATTCTTCTACGCGCATATCGGATGGCTGCTATTCAAGCTCAATCCCGTGCCGCCCTATGACAATGTCGCCGACCTTCTGAAGGACAGCCTCATTCTGTGGCAGGACAAGTACGTTCACTGGATCGCGGTCGTCGTTAGCTTCATCCTGCCGGCTGCGCTTGGTTACTGCTGGAATGGAGGGGTCGGTGCACTCGGCGCTTTCCTTCTAGCCGGTGTGGCGCGCGTTGTCGTGCTGCAGCATTGCACTTTTCTGATTAACAGTGCCTGCCATACCATCGGACGCCAGCCTTATTCTACGAGGTGCAGCGCGAAGAATTCATCTCTGCTCGCGATCTTTACCTTCGGCGAAGGCTACCATAACTACCATCATGAATTCCAACACGACTACCGAAACGGAGTGAAGTTGTGGCAAATGGATCCTACGAAGTGGATCATTTGGAGTCTGTCGAAGGTAGGACTGACTCGCGGACTTAGACGCGTTCCCGCCGAGAAGATCACAGCGGCGGAACGTACCGTCTTATTCCCGGAATCGTCTTTCGGTACGGGGTTGGACATGTAGTTTTTGGAAGTGAGGAAAAGACGATACGGTGTTATGGTCGTGAAATGAAGAAGGAGACGCACTGGCTTAAGCCGTTGGGGAAGGAGTGGCGGTGGGCCTTGGCCGTGGCGTTGGCGATTGCGTTGGCATTGGTCTGGGCGTTATCGTAGGCCACGCGCCATTTCGGCTCTTCTGTCACAAGTTTCGCGCACGTGCGAAGCAATTTTCGAGAAGATTCGGACACAAAAACTTCGCAATTGTACTTTATTTCGCCAATCGCATTGTCGGACCCCGAACGCGAACTGCGCTGTTTGTCGAGTGATGGCTACGTTAAACGCGCAAAATTGCGAAATCGTTCAATTCGGTTCGACTCCCGCACGCGCTGCCAGATGAAATGACTTCGGTCAGCGCCGACGAGCGCAGCTACGCGTCAGCTCGAAGATAAGAACTATTCGAGCTTGGTCGGACGGACTCTGGACTCGACTAATCTAGACGTAGTCGTTACAATTTCCGTCTTCGAATAAATATGGCCTCCCAAAAAGACAAAGATGATTCATCTAAGAAGCGAGTAATCGAGTTCGACATGTTCGTGCGTGACCTCGAACCGAAGCAGGACGAGAAAATTGTCGGTGGCGGAACAACCAGGAACGAATGCAAGCCAGACGATAGCAAAACGGACCGGCAGTGATGGCCCGGCTTGTCAAAAAGCGTTACGGGACAAACAAGTAATATTCGTGGTGCCCATTCCTCTCCTGCAGCAAAGTGC
>JBKPQI010000017.1:0-6771 GCA_046733975.1 Verrucomicrobiota bacterium | reverse complement strand
GGCCTGCAGGGTGAAAATCGAGCTGAGGGAATACCGGTCTAAGCGAGTTCGTCGGGCATTGCGGCTACGCCGTAGATTCTTAAATTACGGTATGGACGAAAAAAGTTTTGCTTCCCTCGAGTTCCTGCTCGCACCGCAAAGGCCGGAGCACGCCGCATTGGCGGAATCGTCAAACGCGGCTCAACGCGACCTCGGTTTGCTCGACGAATATTCGCGCACCATCGTCAGCGCGGTTGATCGAGTCGCCCCTTCGGTAGTCAACATCGAATCGCGCGCCGAGCCAACGCGCGGCGGCAGCGGCTCTGGATTCATTATCGCGCCCGACGGTTTTATTCTTACCAACAGTCACGTGGTGCATGGTGCGCGCGAGATTGAAGTCAATCTTTCCGATGGGCGGGAATTTCGGGCTCAATTGGTCGGCGACGATCCCGACACCGATCTCGCGGTTATTCGCATCGATGCCTCGCAGCTTTCACACGTGCGGCTGGCTGATTCGGAAACATTGCGCGTCGGGCAAATTGCGATCGCCATCGGCAATCCGCTGGGATTTCAGGCCAGCGTAACTGCGGGCGTAATCAGTGCGCTCGGCCGCTCCATGCACGCGCAGTCCGGCCGCCTAATCGACAATATCATCCAAACCGACGCGGCGTTGAATCCGGGAAACTCCGGCGGACCGCTGGCGAATTCTGCAGGCGAAGTCATTGGAGTTAACACCGCGATGATTCGACCGGCCCAAGGAATCTGTTTCGCGATTGCGAGCAACACCGCGAAATTTGTGGCGGCATGGTTAATCAAGGAAGGGCGGATCCGGCGTGGCTACATTGGTGTGGCGGGCCAGACAGCGCCTCTGCATCGGCGCGTTGCGCGCTTCTATCATTTGGCGAACGAAACGGGAGTGTTGGTCGTTACCATCGATAAGGGCAGTCCGGCAGATCACACGCGGATTCGCGCGAATGATGTGATTGTTGCCTTCAACGACGAACCGATCGCGAGCGTGCACGATTTGCACAAGAAGCTTGTCGGCGATCAGATCGGCAATCCTTGCAAGCTGACCATCCTTCGGCACACCGAACAACTAACGATCTACGTGACGCCGGCGGAAATGCCGGCATTAGTCGGGCGTTGATTGCACTCGGGAGGGACGCGGTCCGAGCCGGACTGGCGTAAAGCGCGTCCCTCCGTCCGGCGGACGCTCTTCGCTGAACTTGTTTTTCATTGGCGCGTGACGCACCCTCGATCTTGTGAAGATTCTCGTTGTTGGCAGCGGCGGCCGCGAACATGCGCTGGCGTGGAAATTGGCGCAGTCGCCCGACGTTGATCAGGTTTATTGCGCACCTGGAAACGCCGGCACCGAGGAAATTGGCGAGAACGTTTCCATTCCGGCCAGCGATCTGTCGGGCCTGGCGCGTTTCGCGAAGCAGAACCGAATTGATCTCACCGTCGTTGGACCGGACGACGCGCTCGCTGCTGGCATCGTAGATTTGTTCGAGGCGGAAGGGTTGCGGGTTTTCGGCCCAAACCAAAAAGCGGCGCAAGTGGAGGCATCAAAAATTTTCGCCAAAGAACTGATGAGCGCGGAAACAATTCCAACGGCTCAAGCCCGCACATTTTCCTCCAGCAAAGAGGCACTGGAGTACGGCGAAGAAGTTACGGTCCCAGTTGTGATCAAAGCAGACGGGTTAGCTCTGGGCAAAGGGGTGATAATCGCGGAGGATCGGGAGAATGTTCGCCGCGCCATTCAAGTAATGATGGAAGACCGGGTTTTCGGCGAGGCCGGCCGGCGCATCATCATCGAGGAATACTTGTGCGGGAGCGAATGCTCCGTGCACGCGCTGGTCAGCGGAAAGGCTTTTCGCATGCTCGCAACCGCGCGCGACCACAAACGCGCCCTCGACGGCGATAACGGTCCGAATACCGGCGGCATGGGTGCGGTTAGCCCGGCCGATAATTGGAATGACAAACGGGAACGGGAATTCGCCAGCTCGATCATGCAACCATTGCTGCATGGCCTAACGAGAAATGGACGCACGTACCGCGGCCTCCTCTTCCCGGGCTTGATGATCACAGAGAGCGGATTGCGTGTTCTCGAATTTAATTGCCGGTTCGGAGACCCCGAAACGCAAGCCATATTACCGCGACTCAGATCAGACCTGGTCTCCTTGTTATTGGCAACTATCGAAGGGCATCTGGAAGAGCTTCCAATTGAATTCGATTCGCGCACCGCTGTCACCGTCATTCTGGCGTCCGGCGGTTACCCCGGGAAATACGAAACCGGAAAACAGATCGAGGGCTTGGACGAGGCGAGTCGCTTACCAGAGGTCCGGATTTTTCACGCCGGAACGAAGCGGCAGAACGGAAAAATTGTGAGTTCGGGCGGCCGTGTTCTCGCGATCACCGCCTTGGGCAACTCGGTTACCAAAGCGCGCCAACGCGCCTACGCCGCGATCGAGCAAATTCATTTCGATGGTTGCCATTTCCGCCGCGATATTGCCCTGCAGCCTGCTTACGCATAGAGTCTGCGCCCGTGGGCATTGGAACATAGCCTTTAGCCTGTGCGCCAGCCTCGAATGCGTGCTGGCCCGGAAGAAACAGGGCTGTTTGGCGCAGAGACTGGAAGTCCATGTTCCGCCCGAACACGAATGAAAATAGGAATAATCGTTACGGGTGTCGTGATCCTCAGCATCGGCCCTCGACTTTGTGCACAAACACCAAGTCCATCGGCGAACGCTAGCGCGTTAGCATCGCCAAAGATTACGGCTGACTCCCTCAGCCCTGCCGAGATCGAAGAAACCATTCGCACCCTGAAATCGAATTTCGTCGATCCGAACGCGCTAAAGGATCAGGAAATCAATCGTGCAACACTGGAGGGCTTGCTGACGCGCTTGCACGGCGGCGCGATACTGTTGCCCGGCAAAGCAGCCGCCACCGAAACCCCGGCGCCTTTTTACAGTGAAGTACTGGCAAATCACATCGGATACCTGCGCATTGGATCGCTGACCTCTGAAAACCTGGCCGCGTTCGACAAGGCGCTGACGGATTTCACGGCGAAAAAAATCGACGCCGTGGTGATAGACCTGCGCGCGACGAACTCGACCGACTTTAATGTGGCCGCGGAAATAACCAAGCGTTTTGCGCGGAAAGGGAAAACACTTTGGACTCTGCGTACAACTGCGGGCCATCAGGACCGCACCTTCACCAATGATCGCGATCCGGTTTTCCAAGGAACAATGATGGTGCTGCTGGATAGCGAGACTTCTGGACCAGCAGAAGCGATGGCAGCAGCGTTGAAAGCGCATGACCAGGCCTTATTAATTGGACAGCCCAGCGCGGGCCGCGCGGTCCAGTATTCCGATTTTCCCCTCCCGAGTGGCAAACTACTTCGCGTGGCAGTCGGAGAAGTAATCGGAGCGAATGGAGTATCGCTTTTCCCTGACGGAGTGAAGCCCGACCTCCTGGTGGAATTGCCGCTGCCACAAAAACATCAAATTTTCTCGCAGAGCGCGCAGCGAGGACTGGCGGCTTTTGTGTTTGAGCGCGAGCGCCCACATTTCAACGAAGCCGCGCTCGTGGCGGGCACCAATCCTGATATCGAAATCCGCCAGCAGCGGCGCAGCCCGGAAGAGAGCCTGCACGATTCGGTGTTGCAGCGAGCCGTGGACGTCATCACTTCGCTCGCAATCTTTCAAAAGCATTAACGTGGAAAACCTCGAGCGACGCCTGGGCTACCATTTTCAGAATCAAGCCTTGCTCAAGCAGGCACTCACGCACCCCAGTCTTACTCACGAGAGACAGCGCTATCACGAGGACAACCAGCGATTGGAATTCCTCGGTGATGCGGTTCTGCAGCTTGTAATCACGGAATATCTGTACGCTCATTTTCCAAAGGAGCAGGAAGGGCGCCTGACGAAACTACGGGCGCGTTTGGTTTCTCGCGATGCCCTCAAGACTCACGCCGAGGCACTCGAGCTCGGCCGTTATCTCTTAATGGGGCGCGGTGAGGAAGCCAGCGGCGGTCGCACTCGCGCTTCCACTCTGGGGGACGCCTTCGAAGCGATCATCGGTGCGATTTATCTCGACAGCGATTTCGCCAGCGCGCGGGACTTTGTTTTGCGTGAAACCAATGATGCTCTGGAAAGTGTGCGCGAAGCGCCGGTGGACATTAATCCGAAGGGGCAGCTCCAGGAAATCCTGCAAAGTATCACCATGCGCGGCCCGACGTATGAGGTGATCTCAGCAACTGGGCCGGAACACGCGAAAACGTTTGTGGTGGAGGTGCGATGGGAAGGAAACGCGCTCGGTCGCGGAACGGGCTCGAGCAAACAAGCCGCCGAAGTGGAAGCGGCGAAAGACGCACTGGAACGCAAGGATTGGGAGAAGGAATAGCTGAGTATTTCTCACGGTTTAAAATGCAGACTCTTCGCACAGTGAGCGGCTACAGAAGGGTGACGTTATCGAGCGGGTGGTTGCGCAAAGTCGGCCTGTGAAGTTTTCGCACGTGTCATCCTGAGCCGCGCAGACGGCAAAGGATCTCTCACAGGTCGAGCGCATACGCCCATTGAGATCCCTCATCGTCTGCGCGATCCGGGATGACCAACACAGTTATCCCAGGCAAAATCGAGGGACCGCGCCGCCCAGACATTTAAGCTAACTTCATCGTTGATCCCTCCCAGCCTTCGCCTACAGCGTGGCTCGGAACTACGCTCGGGATGGCTGATGGTTGAGCGCGAACATTCGTTCGCGACCGGATTTCCACACGAAATGCGAACGAATCGCGGAGGTAACAAACTTCTTCGCGGTCGCGATAGCGCGATCCAAGTCTGCGGCCTTTGCCAACTCCGCGGTGATTGCAGCGGAATAGGTGCAGCCGGTCCCGTGTGTCTTCACCCGCGGCACAAATGTCGCGCGGAATTCCCTCATCCGGTCGCCAACACAGAGGACGTCGATTGCTTGTTGTCCACGCAGATGACCGCCTTTCACCAAAACGGCCGTGCCATATTTTTCCGCAAGAGCTCTCGCGGCTCTATGCGTGCCGTCCACATTTCGAATGGATTTGCCCAGCAGCCGCGCCGCCTCGTCCAAATTCGGGGTGATCAAAGTCGCGAGGGGAAAAAGTTCGCGCTCGTAAAGCTGAATTGCTTCAGACTCCAGCAACGTGTCCCCACTCGTCGCAATCATAACCGGATCGACCACCAGCTGACGCCGCTTCAGTTTACCGAGACTTCGCACAACTTCCGCAACGATTGCGGCGTTGCAAAGAAGCCCGGTCTTGATCGCTGCCACCGGAAAATTGTTCAGCAAAACGGCAATTTGCTCCCGCACAATCTCGGGATCGGCCGGTTGGATACGTGCCACTCGCCCTGGCGTCTCCGCCACAATGCAGGTGATCGCGGTCAAACCGTAAACCCCAAACGCGCCAAATGTTTTCAGGTCCGCTTGCGCGCCGGCGCCAGCACTACTATCGGAGCCAGCAATGGTCAGCGCCACAGCGGAAACGCCGCTCCCTGCGCGCCGACGCTTTTTCTTCGACATCGGATGCGGCGGCGACCCACCGCCGTTACAGGACAAACTTACGCGCCGTCACTGCCGATTGCCTCGACCGGGCAACCTTCCATTGCCTCTTTGCACAAGGTTTCTTCCTCAGGCGATTCCGGTTGCTTATAAACGTAGGAATGGCCGCCGTCATCGTTGCGGCGAAAGTTCGCCGGAGCAGTTTCCCGACAGAGATCGCAGTCGATGCACTGATCATCGACATAGAACTTTCCGTCGACGTTTTCCGGATATTTATTTGCGGCGTCAGCCATTTTTCAAAGCTTCTGGTGAAGCGTCGGGGATATTAGGATGAATCAAAATTGACGCAATGGCTTTTTACCCTGCGCAACCGCGCCCATTCCGGAGCGCGATTAGACTATAACATGAATCCACGCTCGAAAACAGAGGTACGCCGAACGATGCGAGCCTTTGTCGTGGAGCTACTTGTCTACGCCGTGCTCGTCACGGCCTATTTTTTTGCCGTCCTTCATTTTCTCGGCGGCTGGCTCGTGCGATTGGAAACTGAGCACATCCACAGTTATGCGATTGTGGCGATTTTGTTAATTATTGGCCAAGCCGTTGTGCTCGAAGCAATCACGACCGCATTACTCCGATTCCTCCGCGGAGGTCGTTCCGAATAATGTTCTTCCCCATCTCGCACAGCCACGTCAGCCCGGTCTATCTCGTCATCGTCGGATTTCTCATCGGCGTGCTCGGCGGCTTTTTTGGCGTGGGAGGAAGTTTCATTGCCGGCCCCGCCTTACGCCTGGTGGGCATCGACTGGAACTTTGCTGTCGGCACCGACCTCGCTCACATCGTCGGCAAATCTGTGGTGGCCGCGAAACTGCATCGAGCCCTGGGTAACGTCGATCTGCGCCTGGGCCTTATCATGGCGATTGGCACCATCGCCGGCGCGGAAGTAGGTGCGCAGCTCATCGAAGTTTTTAAACGTGCCGGCAACGTCAACTCTGTCGTCAGCATTGTTTCCATCGTCATTTACGTCAGCATCTCGACCTTCATGATCTGGGAAAGCTGGAAAACTCTCGCTCGAGCCAAACGATCCGCGGGTGGGAAAAAATCAACTGCGCGGGGCGCAAAAGCGGACGAATCCGCATTTCAACACGTCACCAAAGCCATTCAAAGCTGGCGGATCCCGCCAATGATCAGGCTCCGGGAATCAGGCGTCACTATTTCCCTTTGGATCATTCTTCTGGTCGCGTTCGTCGGCGGGTTGTGCAGCGG